>NZ_JONT01000028.1 GCF_000711975.1 Desulfofalx alkaliphila DSM 12257
TTTGATAAGGAGGGTTCAGAGCTATTATTTACACATTTATCTCTAAGAGCTGGTAGAAAGTCGGTTATTATCACAACTAACTTATCATTTGATAGATGGGATGAGATTTTTCAAGACCCAGTGATGACAGCAGCTATGATTGACCGCCTAACTCATAAGGCCTACATAGTCAATATGAACGGCAATTCATTTAGGCTAAAGGAAACGAAACAGTGGATTGAGCAACAATAATTTTTTTGACCCAGGTGGTGTAGTTTTTAATTATATTTTGGTGCAGTTTTCAGTTGACAGATACATGAAATCTACCGCCTTCGAGAATTGAAGCAAAATGCACTTGTTGAAAATGCCGAACGTGAAGGAATAAGGCAACGAATAAATGAAATGAAGAACTTCTTGAATGAACAATCCAGCGGGTTGGAGGAATATGATGAGCAGTTGGTAAGGAGACTCATAGGTAAAGTTACAGTGCATGATGAGAGATTTGAGGTGGAATTAAAGTCAAGTATTGCAATAGATACAGAAAATTAGAACTTGCCGCTGATTATGGATAACAGCTCCTGATTAGCGGTTTTTCGTTTTTAAAAATGGATAAGTAACACAATCTACCTTTTTTTACAAAATCCTGTCTGTTGGATAATAAAGCATTCATATGGTCTACGGAGCGTGGATTATTTTTTGAAGTATATAGGATTATACTAAAGTCGAGGTGAACAGAATGGACAAAAAAAGAAAAAAGGAACTTTTAGAAGCATATAAACACAGGCGTCCAGAAATGGGTGTAATTTCTTACTGCTGTAAAGAAACCGGCGAGGTATTTTTGGGTATCTCCAAAGCTACAAAATCAGACTTTAACAGCAATAATATGAAATTGGCAGTCAACTTGCATCCTAATAAACGATTACAGGAACTCTGGAACAAATATGGCTCGGAAGGCTTTGAACTATCAGTTATTAAAGTGTTAAAGTATGATGACCCACATGAAGATCATACAGCAAAATTAGAAAGTTTGAGAGAGCAGTGTCTTGCTGCTGATCCAAATGCAAGGAGGATATGGCGGTGAATGAAAAAGTTGTTATGGTATCAAATTGTTATGAACGTATAGATGGCAGAAATGCTTATAAATCTGATATCAAACGTTTAACATTAGGTGCACCTATGCTGGAAGAAAATAAAAAAATGCAGATTGCCGCACAGATTTGGAAAAATGATAAAGATGGTGAATTGGTTCTGGCTCAGGAGCTACCCATCCATCAAATATTTGACCTAATGATCTTTTTGTCCCGGACCTTACTTTACTTCAAGGAGGCTTACCGACTCCCCCTTTTATATGACCCGGAAAAACCCCTCGTGGAACGTGTTGGGGTACAAGGTGATGTGCTATCTGTAGAGGTGTGTGTAGACAATCAAAACATCAATGAGGACATCAAAGCATTTGCCCAGAGTCTGAATGATTTAGGGGAATTGATTGGAGAACGCAAGCGGGTGCTTAACCGGATTTTAGAAGAATTGGAGTTATATTAATTATGAAACGGACTTGTATTTTATCACCTGCCAGACAGTTAACAGAAGAGGAACAATCTCTTGTCTGGCAAAAGCCGCCTTCACATATTGAAAGTGAAGCAGAAAAACGTATATATCAAGAAATAGTAAGAAATTGGAACCGCGGCGAAATGAAAATCAGTACCATTTTGCTGGAGGGTGATGCAGGTTCGGGAAAAACTCAGCTTGCCAAAGCTTTATCTGCTAATTTTAACTTGCCTTATACGAAAGTAACCTGTTTTGCAGATATGGATAAATCTGATGTGCTGGGTTCTATTCTTCCGGTACTGGAGGAAAAAGGTGATAAATCAGATACTGTTGCATATCGATATTATCCGTCAGAAATTGTACGTGCGTATGAAGATGGATGGCTCTTGGAGATTCAGGAACCCACAGTGATTAGGGATACTGCTGTTTTAATGGCTCTAAATTCTGTATTAGAACCAGATGGCAGTCTAAACTTACCTACCCGTATTGCACGTCGTCATCCTGATTTCATCGCCGTTATAACAACAAACCGAGGCTATAATGGCTACCGTCCTTTAAATGAAGCTTTGCGTGATAGAGTACAACATGCAGAAAAAATGGATTTACCACCCAAAGAAGTTATGATGGAACGGGCCAAAGCTAAGACCGGTTATCAATCAGAAAATGTTCTTTCTCTTTTAGCCGATACAATTATGCTACTGGATGAAACAGCCCGGGCTAATGCAATTAAAGGAGTGGCCGGGATGCGATCCTATATTTTTTGGGTTGATGCCGTTCAAAGTGGTGCCTCAGTACAAAAAACTCTTTATCATAAGGTACTTTACAAAATTACCACTGACCCACAGGAGCTTGCCATTTTAGAGCAGGCCCTGGCAAGTCATGGCTTGACAGATAAGCTTAAGGAATTGGATATTATCTGTAATTCCCAGTCAGACGGAGAAAATCCAGAAGTAATGGAACTTAATATTTCCGAAAACGGAGAATTCTCTGCCAAGACAGATCGAGCTGATAAAAATGCAGTGCTTCTGAGAAAATCAGAAGTCAGTGAGGGGCATTCTGATACGAGCAGTGATGAAAATACTGATATTTCAAGCAATGATAATGGAGAAAATGGCACTCCATTCTATCATGAGCTCGATAAATCAGATACAAACCAATTACAAAAAAAAGAATTTCGTAAACAGTTGAACAGGGAAGCACGGCAAAGTGTTCAAGGCAGCTGCCATGAAGAAATCAAGCTTATTGTCCACCGCCCTGAAGCTACCGCTCAAAACAGGGAAGAGTATCACAACATGGCTGCTACTTTGTTACCAGTAATTCGGGAACTAATCCGTAAAACAAACCCGCTTTTAGAGCATGAAGTTTCCGCTGAATTTGCCAAATCTAAGCTTTATGGCACAAAGTTCTGTGCGGATCAGGCCGCTTCTTTAGATTTCCGCGTATTTTCCCGCAAGCGCCCGCCTGGGGAGGAGCCCTCCCTTACAGTTGGTCTGAGGATTGACGAATCAGCGTCAATGTCAGCCTTTGGCCGTTTAGAGGCAGCAAAACAGGCAGCAGTTGCTTTATATGAATTCTGCACCGGGTGTGGCATTCCGATAATGGTTTACGGGGATACAGCAGACCGCTCCAAGCTGGAGCAAATGTCTATTTATGCCTATGTAGACTTTGAAAGCAAAGATGCAGATGAAAAATATGCTCTTATGAACATTCAGGCTCGCAGCAACAATCGGGATGGTATGGCATTGCGCATTATTTCCGATAGACTGCTTAATGCGCCCCAAAAAAACAAATTAATAATCAGCATCAGTGACGGACAGCCTAAGGCTATGCCTGATTATACAGGTGAAAAGGCAGCGTATGATATGAAAAATACTTTGCAGGAATTTAGGCGAAAAGGCATCCATTTCCTAGCTGCAGCTATTGGACAGGACAAGGAGGCTATCCGAGAACTTTACGGTGCTGAAAACACACTGGATATAACCGATTTGAAGCAGCTTCCGGCAAGATTGGTACAAATAATCGCAAGGTTCATGTAGTATGATGTAAAGGCAGAAATGTGGGTGAAGGCATGGACTGTGTGCAAACTAAGGGGAACCTCTTTATCGCTTGAGATCTAAATCTCAGGCTTTTTTTATGTTCAAAAAGGCTTAACTTCCCGTCTATTATGCAGATTCTACAGCTGATAAAACCTTGTGGGACAATGAAACAAATATGGGGTTAGTATATAGGGATATCAGATGCACTTTATTATTTTCCAAAAATACTTAATTTAGAGAAAAATTCTACATATATTGGCAGGAACTTCTAAAATTTAAGGGAATATAATTGTTATTTTAAATATTTTTAAACCGAGGTGCTATGTTATGGGCGAAAAACTCTTTATGAGTACTGCTAAGGTGGTGCTTGCGGGCTTTCTGGCTTTGTTCTTACTGGCTTGCCCTCTTTCTCTTCAGGCCGAAGAACCGGCCTTGAGGGTTCTGGCCGGCAGCGGTATACCGGAAAAGGCCGATGGCCCGCCTCAGAAAGCAGGCTTCAACACTCCCTATGGCTTGGCCATGGACAGTCAGGGTCGGATCTATGTGGCTGACTGCTACAACAATAGTATCAGGGTTATTGCCAATGGTATGGTGGGTACGGCGGCAGGCAGCAGCAAGGGCACCGACTTCTATGGCTTTCCCCTGGGGGGCTTGGCCGATGGACATGTGGACAAGGCCATATTTAACAAACCCCGGGCGGTGGTTGTTGACGGTCAGGGTACAATCTATGTGGCCGATACAGGAAACAACGTCATTCGAAAAATTTCTCAAGGGAAGGTAACCACCTATGCCGGAACAGGGAAGGCGGGTTTCAGAAACGGATCGGTCAGGGAGGCGCAGTTCAATGCCCCTAGCGGATTAGCCCTCGACAAGGCCGGTAATCTTTATGTAGCCGATACCTTAAATAATGTGATCCGGCAAATTTCGCCCCAAGGTTTTGTCACCACCTATGCCGGAAAGAACACAGGAGAGGCGGGGTACCGGGACGGGTCTTTGGCTGAGGCTGAATTCAACGAGCCTGCAGCCCTGGCCATGGACAGTCAGGACAATTTATATATAGCTGACAGCGGTAACCAATTAATTCGCAAGATAGTTAAAGACCGGGTGGAAACTGTGGCCGGAACCCAAGGGACACTGTTATCAGGAACAAACTACATTCAAGGTAGCTTTAAGGACGGTTCAAGGACTGAAGCAGCTTTTAATTTCCCCAAGGGCATAACTGTTCTGGAAAACGGGACGTTGATTATTGCTGATACCTGGAATTCCCGGATTAGAGCTGTCCTTAACAATGGTCAGGTAATCACCCTGGTGGGTACCGGTGAAAACGGCAAGGCTCCTGGTCCCCTTTACCAGGCTGTTTTGGGCAGCCCTGTAGGTGTGGCTTATTATAATAAGAATTTATACATTGCAGATGCAGACAATAACCTTATTTGGCAGATGCCCCTCAATCCCACTGAGTTGAAGGCCATCCCCAACTTTGCTTCTCCTTCGGAAGAGATTCAGCTTTGGGTCAATGGCGTCAGATTGGAGCTGAATGCCAATAACAAACCTTATATTCAGGAGGGACGGACCATATTGCCCCTGCGGGCTATCTGTCAGAACCTGGGATGCCGGGTTGATTGGACTGCTGACGGGGCAATTATCATAACCAAAGGAAACTGGCAAAAGGTGTTTACTGCCCGGGATCCAAACTTGCAGAACAATAACGGCTATACAATGGTTGGTTTGCGCTACTTGGCTGAGAGCATGGGT
Source organism: Desulfofalx alkaliphila DSM 12257 (assembly GCF_000711975.1). Classification (NCBI taxonomy): domain Bacteria; kingdom Bacillati; phylum Bacillota; class Clostridia; order Eubacteriales; family Peptococcaceae; genus Desulfofalx; species Desulfofalx alkaliphila. Next base: position 5,316 of record NZ_JONT01000028.1, read on the forward strand.
TATAAAGTAGAGTGGGTGCCCAAGTACCGGGCCGTTACCGTTACGGATAGTTTGGGGGTGGAATAAATGAAAAGAATTAGCAGGCTGCTGGTAGTAGTGTTTTTCCTGTCTGTAGTCATGCCTATAGTTAATCTTCCGGGGAATCTGGCTATGGCTGCGGATACCCTGCGGGTTGCCAAAATAATGGCAGTCCAGGGGAATGTTAAGGTATTGCGGGCAGGCGGGGAAAAAGACTTCCCAGCCTTTAAAGGCATGGGCCTGACCCAAGGGGACACTATCATTACCGGCAAAGACGGGCGGGTTACCCTGGAATTAGCCCAGGATAAAGAACTGAAGATTGGTGAAAACAGCCGGGTTATGATCAGTAAACTGGTGCAGTCCTTGGAAAATAATGCCGATAAGACCTCGCTGAATTTGAAGGCAGGTCAGGTCTATACCAATGTCAAAGGCGAGCTTAAACCCGGTGCTAAGTATGAAATCCGCACCCCTACCGCCGTAATGGGAGTCAGAGGAACCCAGTTCTTTGTCAGTATAGCCTCTGACGGGCAGGCTAAAGTGGTGACCTTGGAAGGAGTTGTTTTTGTCACTGTTCCCCAGTTGGTAACCCTGGAAGATGGAACTACCGTTACCCAGGATGTGGAGATTGAGGTTCAGCCTAATATGATCTTTGTCCAGACAGGGGATATGACCGACCCCGGCAGGTATGACCTGGAGACCCTGACAGGGGATGAAGAACTGAGCCTGTTCGTTCTGGAAACCCTGCAGGAAATAAGTATTCAGCAGCCAGATCTGATTAATCCCGAAATCCTGCAGAATCTTGAGGAGAGGATTGAAAGGGCCAGGCAGGAACAGCTGGAACAGCAGCTGCAGCAAGAAAGGATGCAGGAAGAACTTGAACGGAACGTCCAGTACGACAGCGATACAGTGAGTGGAAGTATGCCAATCACCGTTTCGGATGATGATGATGACGGGGACTTGCCGGAGATAATAATCACTACTCAGCTGCATGACGTCGATTTGCAGGTTGGCGGTGAACTGCCCCGGATTTATCATATTGAGACCGATCCCGCTGATGATGTGGAGTTGGAAGTGGAGGTAGCGGACGAGAACATTGCTAAAGCTTTCTTTGACGGGAACGCCCTCTTTATTTACGGCTTGGAACCAGGCAGTACTAGGGTGACGGTAACTGCCCACAGGGAAGGTTATCTTCCGGCGATAGAGACCTTTACGGTTACGGTCGTTTCGGTCTATGAAGAAGGTGAATGGGATATAAGCATTATTAACAATTACGGAGACATAAGTCATACGGATATAGCTCTGGATAGCCGGGGAATGCCACATATAATCTTTGATACTTACTCGGTTAGGTACCGGCACTGGAACGGCAACTCTTGGCAAGAGGGACAGCCTCAGAACGGCAGCAGACAGGGGTCTTTAACTATTGCTGAGATTGACGGAATTGACTACTCCTTTATTTCGTATAATTTAAGCGGGCATTTTGGATACGATGTGTTCAACGGAGAGTATTGGTCACACCAAAGCTTTGGGGATGAAGGTGTGGCAGTAGGGGCCACCAGCATTGATACAACTCTATATTATAATGATTCCTGGGAAAAATATATGTATGGCAGCGGAGTCAGTTATTATGATGCGGGAAACGGTGATTTGTACTTCAGGTTCAATAAATATCCAACGGGTAGTGCTCTTGAAAATTGGGGTGCTTCTTTCTTAGTGGACGGGAACAACAGCGACGCGGGAAAATCTTCTTCACTGGCCTTCGGTGCGAATGATAAGGCGTATATTGCCTACTATGATGACAGCAACGGTGGCTCAATGAAACTTGCCGTAATTTCTAATCCGCCGGATCCTGAATTAGATGAAATAATTGATGTTGATGACCAGGTGGGATACGGCGAAGACGGCCAGTATGTCTCTCTGGCGGTTGATGATGGATTATCTCTAATACATTTGGCATATTATGACGCAGTTAATAAAAAACTTAAGTACGCCAAAGTGGTTGTCGGGGAGTGGAGCATTGAAAAGGAAACGGTGGATGACAGTAAAGGCGAAGCGGGAAAATATGCCTCCCTGGCTTTCGATAGTGAGGGGAGCCCTCATATCAGTTACTATGCTAAGGATGATTCGGAAGGAGTGCTGAAGTATGCCCGCCATGATCCGGTTCATGGGGGAGAATGGTTGATAGAGGTTGTTGATCAGGGTGAGGAAGTAGGGCTGTACAGTTCCATAGCTATGGAAAGCTATTCTCCAATACCAATACCGCATTTTGCCTATATAGCTAAAATAGATGGGGATTGGGTAGTGAAGCATGCCACCAGGCAGGATGTCATGAATACCATCGAACCCGCTGAATTGTACGGAACCGAGCTGGCTTTTGAGGATACTGCCTTCTACATTGAAAGCTTTAGTAATGAGGTCTTGTGTGTAAGAAAAGAATACGGTGACGAATTGTCTGATTCAGATGATTTTGTTTATTCTCGGGAGGACAAGACAATTACCCTGAAAAGCGACTATCTCAACAACTTGTGGCCGGGTCTTCACAGGATCTGGATTTACTTCGATTACGGCCTGCCGGTTTTCATAACCATTGATGTAACAGAAGATATAGGAGCTTATATGGAGAACTCTAACCCGGATCTGGCTTATGACCCCGTGAATAACCGCTATTTAATGGTTTACGAGAGAAACATGCTTGATTCTTATCCCGAAATATGGGGCAGGTTTATTGACGCTGACGGTGAAGAAGGCCCTGAGTTTCCAATCTCCGAGGAGGGTTTCTGCTCTGATCCCAAGGTAGTCTATAATCCTGAGAATGATAATTTCCTGGTAGTCTGGTCCGATGGCCGCTTCAATAGTTCATTGATATATGCCCAAATCCTGGACGGTGAGGGTAAAACCTATGAGGATTCAGGGAATTTTGCCGTATGCCCGGGTTCAGACAACAGCCAGCATCAGCCAGCGGTGGCAGTGAATACATCCAACGGTAACTACCTGATTGCCTGGGAAGAGTATGTATACGACGGTGACCTGCAGTTTGAGATCTTTGGGCAGCTCCTTGATCAGGAGGGTGTGCAGATTGGCGAAAAACTGACCCTGATAAGCATGGACTGGTCCCAGTATTACCCGGCTCTGGCTTACAGCAGCTCGGGCAATAATTACCTTTTGGCAGCAGTGGATAGCAATGATGTCATTGGGCGGATAATCAAAGCTGATGGTTCGGCGGGTTCAGATATATTCACTATTCCAAAAAATAATGACCTATTTCAGTCAATGCCTGATGTGGTAGCCGACGATGCTAATCAGCGTTTTGTAACAGTATGGAGCGACAGCCGCGGGGATTGGGAACCGGACATTTACGGCCGGTTTATATCAGACCTCGGCGTTCTGGGAGAAGAATTTGTGATCTATGAAAGCGTTGGGAATAAAGATAATCCCAGCATAGCATTAAGGTGTGTGGATGATGTGGTTTCTTATCTGGTAGCCTGGGACCAAGAAATAGAGGATGGTAACAGTCAAATTTATGTCCAGTGGATAGATGATATGGGCGCTGTTATAGGCTCGGTCTCAGAGATAGGGATATCAGCCCGCAACCCGAAGATTGCCTATAACCCCAAAGCTGATAACTGTTTGGTAGCCTATGAGGTTTATATAGATTACAATTCTGATCTCGATTATCGGATCATCAATCTGGAGGGGGATCCTTTTACTGATATCAGCAGGCCACCGGAGGCAGAAGATATCATGATCATCAATCTGGTAACCCAGCCTGATTTTTGGACCACAGACAAGGTCGAGGTGAAAAATGTCCCACCTAATGCCACAGTTAAAGTCTATGCCTCTGCTTCGGCAGATACGCCCCTGGGCAGCGAGACTATGCCGCCCGGTTCGGAGTCGTATGATGTAATAATAAATATTGAGGAAGGATTCCCTGTCGGAAGTGACTTTGCTTGGATTTCCATTACTGAAGAGGGCAAGGCGGAAAGTGAGCGGGTTGGGGTCTTGATACCTACACCGCTGATGAGTAAAAAGGCTGACTTTAATGTGGATGAAAGCGACCAGTGGGAGGGAAAGGTTACCTTTATCGTCACTGCAAAACAGATTAGCGACATGGAGGCAGCTACCGGAAAAACCATCAGCTCGATCTGGGGCTTTGTCGCTGAGACGCAAGATTTGTTTTTCGAAATCCACCATGCCTTGGACGATACCGGCGTGGATAAGGTGGAGCTCACCCTGCTGGATTCTGAGACATTTAGAGGCAGTATATCTAAAGAAGAAACAGGTCGCTATCCTTACGCTATAGCTGTCTATGACAGTGAAAATAACGTAATCGCCTACTATCTAGGTAAGATAGATGTTTATGTTGATTAATTAGTATATTTAGTTAGCGAGGGGTTGCTGTGAATAACAGCCGCTTTACTATTACCTTCTGGGGTGTCAGGGGGTCCCGGCCGGTGCCGGGACCCGAGACTGTCGTATACGGGGGCAACACACCCTGCGTAGAAGTTCGAATCGGCAAGAGATTAATAATCCTGGATGCAGGAACAGGGATTACCAATCTGGGCTCCAAGCTGATGCAGGAGCCGGGCCCTATCTGCGGGGATATTTTTATCACTCACGCCCATTGGGACCATATACAAGGTTTTCCTTTCTTTCAGCCTGCTTTCCGCGAGGGAAACAGCTTTTCTCTTTACGGAGAAGGAAAGGGAAATATTTCCTTTGCAGCCTTAATTAAGAGAACCATGAGGCATCCACATTTTCCTGTTCCCCTGGAAAACCTGGGGGCGGCTCTTTATTTTACCGAGATTGAACCTGGAGATACGCTGGAACTGGGGGATGGCATTACCGTGCAGACCGCTGCTAACAACCATCCTGACGGGGGAATCTCCTATCGGATTCAATACGGAAATAAGTCCTGCTGCTATGTGACTGATTACGAGCATGGTTCGGAAAAGGCGCAGGAGCTTTTGAAGCTGTGTAACGGCACGGATCTGCTCATCTACGATGCCTTTTTTACCGCTGCCGAATATCCTCGGTATCAAGGCTGGGGGCATTCCACCTGGGAAGAGGGCTTGGCCCTCCTTGAGGCAGCAGGGGCCGGCCGGCTAATCCTCTTTCATCACAAACCCGAGCGCAGAGATGAGGAAATGGCGGCCCTAGAAGCGAGCGTAATTAGTCAATATCCAATGGCCAGAGCGGCCAGGGAAGGCATGGTGATTAGTTTATGAGTACCGCCAACGCCAAGCTGGGCGATCATTTGGAGGAACTGCTGAATATCGGAATTGCCCTGTCGGCAGAGAAGGATCATACCAAGTTGTTAGAACGGATTCTGCAGGAAGCCCGCAGGATTACCAATGCCGATGCTGGCACCTTATATTTATGCGAGCAGGATCGCCTGGTTTTTAAGATTATTCATAATGATACCCTGGGCATATATCAAGGAGGGCTGGGCGAGCCCGTTGATTTACCTCCCGTTCCCCTTGACCCTGCCAATGTTTCCGCTTGGGTGGCTTTGCACAAGAAGAGCGTCAATATCCCCAATGTTTATGCTGCTGACAATTTTGATTTCTCCGGCCCCAGGAAGTATGATGCTATCACCGGGTATCGCACTGGCTCCATGCTGGTTGTTCCCCTGGAGAACTATGAGGGGGAAGTGATCGGTGTCCTCCAGCTTTTAAATGCCAAAAATGAACAGGGGCAAACCATACCCTTTGCCCCCGAAGTGGAGAAGATTGTCTTTTCCCTGGCCTCTCAGGCGGCCGTTTCCTTAACTAATATGCAATATATTCAAGAGATTGATAATCTCTTTCATTCTTTTGTCCAGGTTATGGCTACGGCAATTGATGCCCGTACCCCTTACAATGTCAATCATACCCGCAATATTGCCCGGCTGGCTGAAAAATTTGCCGTCTATCTTGACAGTTTGACCGGCGGTCCGTTCGGCAACGAGAAATTACCCGAGGATCGGACAGCCCAACTGGTCATGGCGGCCTGGCTCCATGATATCGGCAAGGTGGCTATCCCTTTGAGCGTTATGGACAAGCCCAGCCGTTTGGGGGAGCGGATTGAGTATGTGCGCCAGAGGCTGGAACTGATGGAAAACCGCCTCATCAGGTCTTTTCTGGAGAAAAAGGTGGCCGGGCTTGCCGGCAGGGAGCAGGAAGAGGAGCACCGGCAGCAATTGGCTTTACTTGGCCGAGCCCGAGAACTCATTGAAAAAGCCAATCATCCGGCAACTTTTGTGGATCAGGATTTAGTCCGGGAGTTGTCCGAGCTGGCTAATTGGGAACCTTTTCCGGGAAAGAGACTTTTAACAGCCGAGGAATTAAAGTGTCTCAGCATTCCCAAAGGTACTCTGACCGATGAGGAGCGCAAGATCATGGCTGGCCATGTGACTGTTGCCCAAAGGATGTTGGAAAAGATCCGCTTTACCGGCCGCTATAAGGATGTACCCAGTTGGGCCTTGAGCCATCATGAGCTGCTGGACGGAACAGGTTATCCCCAGGGCCTAAAAGCCGGGGAAATCCCCTTGGAAGCAAGGATTCTTACTATTCTGGATGTTTATGATGCTTTAACGGCTTCGGACAGGCCTTATAAAAAGGCCATGTCTCCCCAGGCAGCCTTCAACATCCTGGAAAGGATGGCCGAAGAGGGGAAACTGGATAAACTGCTGGTGGCGGCTTTTAAAGAGAGCCGGGTCTGGGATGAATAAGGGGAGCTGCGCTGATGAGAAACCTTAGTTCCTATAGAAATAGCATTCTGATATTTTTGCTTTGCCTGCTCCTTGGCTTTTTTGCCTATGTGGATCTCTTTGCCACTTTGGACAATAAGCTGCAGGATAGCTTCCTGAAGAGAAGCGGACCTGTGGATACAGAAATTGTCCTGGTGGCTATAGATGATCAGAGCCTGGAGGATTTGGGCAGGTTTCCCTGGCCCCGCTATGTTCATGCAGAACTAATCAGGATTCTGTCCCAGGTGCAGCCGGCAGCCATTGGCATTGATTTAATTTTCAGTGAGGCTGCCGATGATCCGGAAGAGGATCTGCTCTTGGTTGAAGCTATCCGGGAGGCAGGCAATGTCGTCTTGCCCGTCTATGCCAATCTGGAGGGTTTTTCCGCCAGGAAGGGAGCCATCAAAACTGATAATCTGGTGGTGCCTTTCCCGGGCTTTCCCGATCGATTTACTACCGGGCATATCAATACCTTTCCCGATCCGGACGGGATTATTAGAAAGACTGCCCTGTATCTGGATTGCCAGGGCCAAACCGTTCCCAGCTTTGCCTGGCGTGTCTATGAGCAGTATTGTCAGAGCAAGGGGCTGCCTGCTCCCGATTTGAACCAACTGCCACTGGATCCCATCAAGCGGTTGGAAATAAACTATGCGGGCGTTCCCGGCGATTATGAGCATGTCAGTTACTCCCAGGTAATCAGCGGCGAGGTGCCGCCTGAGTTCTTCCGGGGCAGGATTGTCCTGGTGGGTTCCTATACTGTGGGGATAGGCGATTATTACTTTACTCCCCTGGCCCCTGAGGTGCCTATGTATGGGGTAGAAATCCATGCCAATATCGTGCAGAACTTACTCCGGGGCAGCTATCTGCAGAGTGCGCCCTTTAGTGCCACTTTTCTGGCCATTGTCCTTTTTGGGGCAGCGGCAGCTTATGGTTTTACCCGGCTCAGTCCCTTCAAGGGTGTGCTGCTCCTGGCAGTGCTGGCAACAGGTTATTTGGCCGCCGCCTGGCTGATGTACAGCAAGGGCTATCTCCTTTCTTTGTTTTATCCCTTGCTCCTGCTGGTTTTGGGTTATCTGGTGGCTTTGGCAGCTAATTATATCAGCGAACTGCTGGAACGCCGCCGTATAACCGGTGTCTTCAGCCGTTATGTGGCTCCCCAGGTAGTGGATAAACTATTGGAGGGCGGCGAAGAGTCTCTGCAGCTGGGAGGAAGCAGGCGGGAGATTACAGTCCTGTTTGTGGACCTCAGAGGTTTTACCCCCCTTTCGGAGGCTGCCGCCCCTGAAGAGGTGGTTGAAATCCTCAACGAATACCTGACTTTGGTGGCCCGGTGTATCTTTCAATACGGGGGCACCCTGGACAAATTTATCGGGGATGCGGCCATGGCTATTTTTAATGCTCCTTTGGATCTGGATGACCACTGCTTAAAAGCCGTCCAAGCGGCCTGGGGTATAAAGGAAGGGGCAGCTCCTCTGCAGCAGAGGCTGGAAGAAAAATATGGCCGCACTGTCCAGTTCGGCATAGGAGTGAACACAGGAACCGCTGTCATAGGAAATATAGGAGCCAGCTTCAGAATGGACTATACGGCCATTGGAGATACCGTTAATACCGCTGCCCGCCTGGAGAGCAATGCCAAACCGGGCCAGATCTTGATCTCCCAGGCCGTATATGAAAAGGCCAAGGAAAGAGTATCGACCACCAGCCTGGGCGAGATCAAGGTCAAAGGGAAAGCTCAGGGAATTAGCGTCTACCAGGTTGACGGTGTTTCCCCATAGAATCTCAATGGCACGAGGTGATATTATAGTAAATAAAAAAACCGGAAACTGAAGTTATGGGTTAACAAAGGAACAATTACTTAGATATCCTGATATTCAACCGTCAAGTGATGCTATTGCAAAGGCGCTTGGAGAAGAAGCGAACAATGCCTATGTGATGGAGGAAATAATGAGCAAACGGACAAGACAATTTTTTGGACTGTTTTCAGCGGTGGCCGCTTACTATATCATTCATGAGGGAGCACATCTGATTTATGCTCTTTTTATAGGCACATTTAAGCAAATCAATTTTATGGGCCTTGGTATGCAGATTGATGTGTATGCCGAGCGAATGAACGACACACAGCTTGGTATCTTTTGCCTTGTGGGGGCAGCTGCTACCCTTATTACAGCCTATGGATTGGTTGCTGCGGCGGATAAGATTTGTGAAGCAAAATCCAGGCTATTTAAAGCCAGCATGTACTATGTCACAATCGCCATGCTGCTTATGGACCCGCTGTATTTAAGTATACTTTACGGGTTTTTTGGCGGTGGTGATATGAATGGTATAGCCCTGCTAGTTCCTGAAAGGGTTGCGCGAATATGCTTTGGTGTGCTACTGCTTGTCAATGGTGCTATTTTTTTGAAATTGATTTTGCCCAAGTATAAAAGGTCATTTTCATGAATGACTTCCATAACAAATTGACAGTATGCATCATCATGCATGAAAATGGCTGCCCTACAGGACAGCCATTTTTTACAGGTTTTAAAAGAAAATAGCTACAAAACGAACGATTATGGAAAGCTGCAGAACCAAGGAATTTAATTTCAATGGGGAGGTTATTATAGAAGTTATGGTAATGGGTTCTATTATGGAAAGTATAATATAGTTAAAAAGATAGAAGGAAGATGACTATGGCTGTTGTCCAAAAAATACTTGGTTTTACCATGAACCTTGTCGCCGATGTCTATAGAAAAAAATTTGAAGAGGATACCCGGCGGGCCACTGAAGTCAATCAGGCGGTATTAAGGGAAATACTAAAAACAAATAGTGAATCAGAATATGGCCGTAAATATCAATTTTCTTCTGTCAATACAGCCGCAGATTATCAAAAGCAAGTTCCTTTAACCGGTTATGAGAACTACCGGCCTTATATTGAAAGAATGGCCAATGGTGAAACTAATGTACTTACATCTTTACCCGTGATATATTTTGGACAGAGTTCTGGGACTACGGGAAAGAGTAAGCTAATACCGGTTACTGCTGAAAGCAGGAAAGTGGTTAATAGTCATATGATGTTGTTGACCCAGGGCATGCTGCTGAAGGCTGTGCCGGGAGCCAGTAGTGGCGGTAGGGGATTGTTTCTGATGAACAGTGTAAAGGCCGGGAGTACAAAGGGGGGTATCCCCATCGGGACGGCAACCTCGGGGGGCATGAATTCCATGCAGTTTATTGTACCTTACCTGTGGACATCGCCACCGGAAATATTGCAACTGAAAGATCAACGCACTGCCCTATACTTACACTTGCTTTTTGCCCTGCAAGAAATAAATCTAGCCTATATTAACGCACCTTTTCCATCACCAATATTGCAGTTATTCCGGTTGTTGGAACAAGAGTGGCCGAATTTAGCAGAAGACCTGGATGAGGGTAAAATAAACAGACGTTTAGAACTGGCGTCGGAAATTAGGCTTCAGCTGACCAAGCGAATGCGCCCTAATGCAGCGCGTGCTAAACAGTTGGCAGCGGAAGCTAAACGAGGCATGGAGAATATAGCTCATCGTTTATGGCCCAAAATACAATATATTTGTTGCGTGGCCGGAGGAAGTTTTAGTATCTACATGGATAAACTTCGCTGGTATACCGGTGCAATACCCTACTATTCGGCAGTATACGGCTCCACTGAGGCTATGATCGGCATATGTACCCGCACCAATGATATTAGTTATGTGCTTACACCCCGCACCGCTTACCATGAATTTATCCCGGTTGCAGAGGCAGAAATGCCCGAGCCCACTGTGCTAAACTTGGGACAACTGAAGAAGGGTGAAAGTTATGAGGTTGTGGTAACCAATCAAGCCGGGCTTTATCGTTATAAACTAGGCGATGTAGTCAAGGTGGTTGATTATTATAACGAAAGTCCGGTAATTGAATTTTTATATAGAAAAGGGCAGTTACTTAACGTGGCAGCTGAAAAGACCTCGGAGGAGGCTGTTTTAGCCGCATTAAAAAACTCTGCTCGGCAATGGGGGACTGATATACTGGACTATACAACCTCTACTGATCTGGATGGGCCTGTGGGGAGGTATGTATTTTATGTTGAGGTGCAGGACCCCGAAAAAGCAACAAATATTGCCATTTGGCAAGGGATTTTGGAAAAAGCGCTACAGCAGGCTAATCCCCGTTATGGGGTCGGTATTGAGGCGGGCCGAATATCAAAACTCTTGCTGCAAATTGTAGAACCTGGCAGTTTCCAGCGTTTGAAACAGCAATTAATTCTAAGAGGGGCTTCAGAAAACCAGGTAAAAATACCCAGATTATTAAGTGATAAAGGATTAAAGGGCTTTTTGGATCAACAAATATTGAAAAGCGGGGATTAAAGAATGGGTAAAAATTTTAAGCCGATGGCGGTTTTATTTATAACTTTGCTATTGGTAATGGTGGGCTTTGGGATTGTGATTCCTATTTTCCCGTTTTTAATTTTTGATTTGGGCGGCGGGGCAACTGCCTTAGGATTTTTTATGGCTTCTTATTCAGTAATGCAGTTTATTTGTGCTCCCTTCTGGGGCAGGTTGTCTGACCGAATTGGCCGAAGACCGATATTGTTAATCGGTTTAGTGGGCTATGGAACCACCTTTACCTTGTTCGGTTTTGTGTCTGAGTTGTGGATGATGTTTGCTATCAGAATATTATCAGGCATTCTCTCCTCAGCTACTTTACCTACCGCAATGGCTTATATTGCCGATACCACCAGTGGTGCAGAAAGATCCAAGGGGATGGGCATACTGGGTGCCGGCATGGGGTTGGGGATGGTTATCGGACCGGCTCTTGGGGGCTGGTTGGGCAGTAATAATTTTGCCCTGCCCTTTTTTGTAGCCGGTGGTCTAGCTGTGCTGACCGTACCCTTTGCAATTTTCTTTTTGCCCGAGTCCTTAAAGAAACATGAAAATACAAAAGAAAGAGAAAAACCCAGAATCACCTGGGAAGTGGTAAAAAACCCACTATTCATGTTGTTTTTAATTTGCTTTATTTTTAATTTTACTTCGTCCATGTTCCAAAGTATCTTTGCCCCATATGCTGCGGATAAAGTAGGCTTTGGTCCCAAGGAGATAGGCATTTTATTTGCTGTTTTAGGTATTGTCAGTGCAGTTTTGCAGGGTGGTTTAATTGGCCGGCTGGTTAATCGCTTTGGTGATGTAAAATTAGTTAAAGCAGGCTTGCTGATTGGTTCGGCAGGTATGCTGCTGTTGCTGATGGTGCCCAATGTATTTTGGTTATACGTAACATCTGCCATATTTAATATAGGTTGGACCTTGCTGGGCCCAACCACTTCGAGCCTGGTAACCAATAATGCATCAGGCGGGCAGGGCGCTGCCTTAGGGATCATGCAATCGTTCAATAGCTTTGGGCGTATCTTCGGGCCTATAGTGGGTGGGGTATTATATGACGTGCAAATGAATATTCCATTTTCTTTAGGGGCAATGATTATGTTGCTGATGTTTATATTGTCAGGCAGACAACTCTCTCGCCTGCGTGAGGGAAAAACCCTTGAAAGTGTATCTGATTAATAACATTACATATTTAGCCCGTTGAAAGCGAGCAATTTGTAACATTATTTGTGTAGAAGGGGATATACTTGATAAATAAATATTCATATGAAGGAGACCTAGAGATATGGCAAAAAATAAAGTGATTTGCACAAAAAATAACGTTGATTACCTAACAATCAGAAAGGCAATGAGTTCCGGTGCCAGAACAGTGGATGAATTAGTTGAACTTACAGGTGTATGTACCGAATGTGAAGGGTGTAAAAGTGAATTAAATGCCATTCTTTCTTCTGTTTGCGGATGTAAAAAAGTTTCTTTGGAAACAGTAGTAAACGCAGTGAGAAATGGTGCCGATACAGTAGAAAAGGTTGGGGAGATGACAGGGGCCGGAACAGGTGTAGATGAAGAAACAGGGGAAGAATGTGGGAAATGCAAGGTGCTTATCCAGAACATTATTGATCTAGGAAGGTAAACAGCCCAGACTGGCAGAGCATTGGGCATAAGCAGGGGAAAATAGCTACTACTTCAAAAAGTTCACGAGTTATGCCGTGAGCTTTTTAACTGCCCCTTTATAATGTCTAGGGTTAACCCTAGATTTTTATTTTTCGAAAATTATACTAAGCCCAGCCTGCAGGGGTGAATTATATGTCACCTTTGTCGACTTTTTTCATCTACACACCTAGTTCTGATGGTGCCCAATGGGTGAAAAAGCTATGTCTTGGTCAAAGAAGAAAAACAACAATCTTTAGTTTACACCCGCACTCACTGAGAGGTGGTTTTTTCTTTTTTAATGAAGCAGGAAAAAGAGGAACTATCTAGAGAAAAGGAATTCTAAATAAAAATTTGGGCGAGTGCAATTTGGGAGGAAACCAATTATGGATAAATACGTACTAAGTTTCAATGAAATAGATAAAAGGAGCTTACCTTATGTTGGAGGTAAAGGGGCTAATTTAGGTGAATTGATTAAAGCCGGATTTCCAGTCCCACAGGGATTTTGTGTTACAACCCTGGCCTACCGGGCTTTTATTCAACAAAGCACAGAGATTAACCGCCTGTTTGATCAGCTTGACCATATAAAACCCGATGACTTGGATCAAACCCGTAAATTAGGGCAGAGCATAAGAGAACATTTACAATCGATGTCTATGCCTGATGATATTAAAGTTTGTATTTTGGAGGCTTTCCATGCCAATGGAAAAGATAAGGCCTATGCAGTCCGATCCAGTGCAACGGCCGAGGATTTGCCAAGTGCATCCTTTGCAGGTCAGCAAGACACCTATTTAAATATTCGTGGCCCTGAGCAGCTTATAAAAGCAATAAAAAAATGCTGGATATCACTGTTTACGGATCGAGCAATAACTTATAGGACGAAAAACAACTTTGATCACCGCTCGGTGTTTCTTTCAGTGGTGGTTCAAGAGATGGTTTTTCCGGAAGTTGCCGGAATAATGTTTACCGCTGACCCAATAACAGGTCGAAGAAAAACAGTGTCAATAAATGCGGGCTTTGGACTGGGTGAAGCTCTTGTTTCAGGACTTGTGACAGCGGATTTATATCAGGTGCGATCACAAAAGATTATAAAGAAACAGATTTCAAAAAAGAAAATTGCCATCTACTCGCTCCCAGAAGGTGGTACCGTTACTAAAGATTTACCACCTGAAAAACAAGAGCAGCCAGTTTTAGAGGATGGCAGAATCATTGAACTTGCAGAACTAGGGCAGAAAATTGAAAAACATTACGGTTTAGAACAGGACATTGAGTGGGCCTACGCAGAGAGTAACTTTTATATTCTTCAGAGTCGTCCGATTACATCCTTATTTCCTGCACCTCAAGTTACTGATGGAAAATTCCATGTGTTTGTATCCTTTGGTCATATCCAGGTGATGACCGATGCCATGAAACCTTTATCAATATCCTTAATAAGCAACTTAAGCAATGGTTTTAAAAAAGACTTTTCAGAGAGTTTTTTTATCTACTCAGCCGGCGGAAGGGTATTTGCAGACTTTACGGGACCTCTTTTATTTAAGCCCTCTCGACACATGCTGTTCAAGCTATTTAAAAAAATGGATGAATTATTGGTATCTGCACTGGGTGAAGCTGTTAAAAATGAGGAGTTTGTTAAGTTGTCTCTGTCGAAGAAGAGCCTTTTTAGGACATTTCGGAAATTGGCTCCCATAGTAATTCCAACTTTGCTTAAGGTTCAAAGCAATTTACATTTTAAGAATCCTAATAAAGCTAAGGCAACTGCTGATTTAATGATAAAAATGATAGCCAAAGAAAACGAAGCATATATTTTTAAGGTCTCAGGGGCGGAAAGAATTCGGCGTATACGTCAAAGTATGGGAAAAATGCCCAAAGCCTTGCTTAGTGTTGCTAGCTTCTGGATTGCAGGGGTACTTGCATCCGCGTCTCTTACTAAGAAGTTAACAAACCAGGTAGGGGAAAGAGAAAGTTCTTACTTACTAGGCCAATTGAACAAATCTTTGCCGGGTAATGTCACAACAGAGCTAGGCTTGGAACTGGGTGATCTTGCTGATACAGCAAGGAAATATCCTGAAGTGATAGATTATTTGGAAAAGGCAAACAACAGTGGCTTTTATGAAGAACTGCTTAAGGTGGATGGCGGATTGGAGTTCAAACAGGAACTGGATAATTTTCTTAAAAAATACGGCATGCGCTGCACGGGAGAAATTGATATAACAAAACCAAGATGGAATGAAGACCCCACACAGCTTATACCTTCAATTCTCAGCAACATCCGTACGACTTCACCAAAGGAGCATAGGGAAAAATTTAATCAAGGAATAATTGAAGCTGGGCAAGCAGAAAAAGATATTCTCTCCAAGTTTGGCTTTTTCAAAAGGAAGAGAATATCCCGATTGATTAAGCTGTACCGCAATCTGATGGGTATGCGGGAGCATCACAAATTTGCTTTGATTACACACATGGATATATATAAACGAGCAATTTTGGAAGAGGCACAAACCTTAAAAGAAAAAGGAATACTGCCACATAAAGAAGATGTGTTCTATTTAACTCTGGATGAACTCATTGCTTTAAATGAAAATCGTTATTCAGGCAACATTCAAGAAGTTATAGAGGAAAGAAAGAAACAGTATGAATTAAATCAAAAGCTAACGGTTCCCCGTGTTATAACCAGTGAAGGCGAAATCATTACCGGCAAGGGACGGAATGTAAAAGCACCGGATAAGGCTCTCATTGGTACACCGGTTTCTTCAGGTGTGGTGGAAGGTGTTGCCAGGGTAATTTTAAGACTGGAGGATGCAAAACTTCGTCCCGGAGAAATACTTGTAACTTCCTTTACAGACCCAGGCTGGACTCCAATTTTCACATCGGCGGTGGGCTTGGTAACCGAAGTTGGAGGAATGATGTCCCACGGTTCGGTTATAGCCCGAGAATACGGTATTCCGGCAGTTGCGGGTATTGAAAATGCCACCAATATCATTAAAGACGGCAGCTACATTCGCATAAACGGTACGGAAGGTTATGTCCAAATACTGGATTAGGTACTTTTATATAGATCATCTTTAGAAAAAGAAAGCGTTTATAAAAGTAATTTATTTCTAAGCCTTGGGAGAGAATGGATCTTATAATTTTTTTGAACTACATATTGACTCTCACGCTACGTAATACTTTATAGTAGGTAGCGAAGGGGGAGAGTAAATATGAAGGTAAAGGAAGTTGCTGATTTAGTTGGTATTAGTGTGCGCACACTACATCATTATGATGAAATAGGGTTACTGACACCGGATGAAACCACTAAATCAGGTTATAGGGTGTACTCCGAAAAGAATCTCGAGACTCTTCAACAAATATTATTTTTTAAGGAACTGGGCTTTCCACTAAAGAAAATTAAAGAAATCATTAACAGCCCTTCATTTGACCGGCATGAGGCCCTTGTGGCACAACATAGGATGCTCCTTGAAAAAAGAAAGCGACTGGATAAGATGATTGGGACAATTGAAAAAACAATTCAACATTCGAAAGGTGAAATAAAGATGACAAACAAAGAAAAATTTGAAGGATTTGATTTTAGTCACAATCCATATGAGAAAGAGGCTAGGGAGCTATGGGGTGACTCAGCTGTAGACGAATCCAATGCAAAAATAGCGAAATTGTCTAAGTTTGAGAAAAAAGAACTTACTGAAAAATTCAATGCAATATTTAAAAATCTTGCTGCACTTCGCCATCTTCCGGCTGATTCAAAAGAAGCCCAGGCAGCAATAAAAGAGTGGTATGGGTTATTGAACGAAATGGGCAGTTATTCACTGGAGGCATTTAAAAATCTAGGTCAAATGTATGTAGATGACATACGCTTCACTGAAAATATCGATAAATTTGGCCAAGGTTTGGCAAAGTTCATGCGTGATGCAATGGCCGTTTATGCCGATAAAAATAAATAATATCCTGCAGCTGCAGTACTCATTTTTTGCGTTTATTCTTTATATGTGTCCACTGTGAAAAAAGCAAATAAAAAATCATTGGTATTACTGCATAACCAGCATTTGCTTTACCGCCTGTATAAAAAACATATATTGCTCCACAAATTGTTAAGACTGCAAAAATAGCTGACAGTAATCTTGTTACCTTCATCCTTACTCACTCCTGTTTGTTTAATTCTATTAGGGGTACTTTCAAATAGTCAAGTATTTATAAACCCCCTATGCCGCTATTAAATAATTCACACCCGCACTCACGAGGAGGCGGGTTTTTCTCATACCTGTTAAAATAATGTTATTTGGGTATCCGGCTATGTTTATCTACGGAGCGTGGATTATTTTTTAAAACATATAGACTTATACTAGAGTCGAGGTGAACACATGGATAAAAACAGGCACCCTGAAAGGGGCTAACCATCTTACCGCCGTAAAAAAAGTGGCGAAGATTTTAGGCAACTGAAAAGATACAAAAACAGCAGCATGTTATACTAAGCAGGAATGGAGGTGGAGACATGGATTGTGTGAAAATAGGAAAATTAATTTCCAAGCTACGAAAGGAAAGGAATCTTACCCAGAAAAATATTGCAGATGCCCTGGGTATTCAAAGCAAAACGGTTTCAAAATGGGAATGTGGTTTAGGATGTCCTGACCTATCGCTATGGCCGGAACTGTCTACTATTTTGGGCGTTGATATGAAACAGATGATGGAGGGCGAAATTACGCCTAACAAGCCAGACGTTGGAAATATCGATAAAGTACGTTTTTATGTCTGCCCTACATGTGGCAATATTCTGGTTAGCACAGGAAGTGCTTCTATATTCTGCTGTGGAAGAAAACTGGAACATTTATTGCCTGCGGATACACCTGCAAAAACGAAAATCACGGTAGAGGAAGTAGAAACCGATTACTATATCACCTTTGATCATCCAATGACCAAAGAACATTATATTTCTTTCGTGGCCTGTGTTAAAAGCGATAGATTATTTCTGAACCGTTTGTATCCGGAGCAGAATCCAACTAGCAGGTTTCCAATAACTGTTGGTGGCAAACTATATTTTTATTGTGTCAAACATGGTTTATCGGTTTATTCAAATATTAGTAAAGCAAAAATGTGAATGTTAAAGAAGTGTTGTGAGAAAACTTTATCAGGTTTTTGTTGATTATATTGTTGGTTAGAAAAAAATCCGCACTCACCAAGAGGCGGATTTTTCTTTTTTAGGAAGTATGAAAGAATGAAAAATCTGATAGGACAATAGCGAGAAAAAAGAAGGCAAAACCTAAAAAAAAAGGAATATTTAATTATATAAAGCGGCCGATATAACCAGGACTTTATCATGAAAGCATTAAACCATTTTTAAACATTACGCAAAGAAATTTGGGAATACAACAATATGAAATAAGTAATGACAGCTTAAAGATTTAGGGGGAGAAACATGAACGAACAAATCAGAAATGGACAAACTACAATAAATGTAATTGAAAAGGCTAATTTAATATGGTCTATAGCTGACCTTATTGGACAAGGCCTTTATAAGCCCCACGAGTACGGGAAAGTAATTTTACCTATGACAGTGATTAAGCGCTTTGATGATGTTTTAAAACCCACCAAGCAAAAAGTATTAGAGGCTTATGAAAAAGTAAAGCATCTTGAAGTAAAGGAAGGCTTTCTCGAGAGGGCTTCAGGATATAAATTTTACAATATCAGCCCTTTTACATTTGATAGTTTAATTGCCGATTCAGAATGACGTGGTCAAGCAAAATTGTAACACCAGCACATAGTATCAAGCCACTCTGGCAGCAGCCGGTGTTAGACCACCATTGAACGTGTGAGGCCG
>NZ_JONT01000029.1 GCF_000711975.1 Desulfofalx alkaliphila DSM 12257
TGCATACCTACAATTTCCAGCTCGTCCTGTACCTTAACTTGACCCCGCTCAACACGACCGGTGGCTACGGTACCACGTCCGGTAATTGAGAATACGTCCTCAACGGGCATCAAGAAGGGCTTGTCGCGCTCACGCTCTGGGGTGGGGATGTAGTTGTCTACGTTATCCATCAGTTCCCAGATTTTTGAACACCATTCACATTCTCTGCTGCCGCAGGAGCATTCCAGGGCCTTTAAGGCAGAACCTGCAACGATTGGGGTGTCGTCGCCGGGGAAGTCATAGGCTGACAGCAGTTCGCGCACTTCCATGTCAACCAGTTCCAGCAGTTCTTCGTCGTCTACCATGTCTGCCTTGTTCAAGAATACGCAGATGTAGGGCACGCCCACCTGACGGGACAGCAAAATGTGCTCACGGGTTTGGGGCATGGGACCGTCTGCGGCTGATACAACCAATATGGCTCCGTCCATCTGGGCAGCACCGGTAATCATGTTCTTAACATAGTCGGCGTGACCAGGGCAGTCAACGTGTGCATAGTGACGGTTTTCAGTTTCATACTCAACGTGTGAGGTGTTGATGGTGATACCGCGCTCCCTTTCTTCCGGAGCATTGTCAATTTCATCATACTTTTTAAGTTGTGCGCCACCGGCGGAGGCCAGCACTGAAGTAATAGCAGCGGTCAGTGTGGTTTTACCGTGGTCAACGTGACCGATGGTTCCAATATTTACGTGCACCTTATTCCGCTCAAATTTTTCCTTTGCCATTTGGTAACTCTCCTCCTTGAAAATTCTTACACGTCTTTAAATTATTGCCAAAATAATTATAATTATACTTTTCTACCGGTATCACAAGGCCAGTATGTTATTTCTATAACAAGAAGCGAAATCCTGCAAGTGCTAACAAAAAACACAAAAAAATCCAGTGCATGCACTGGACTTGCTTGGTAGCGGCGGCTGGATTCGAACCAGCGACTCCGCGGGTATGAACCGCGTGCTCTGACCAACTGAGCTACACCGCCCTATTAGATGCTTTTTATGGAGCCACCGACCGGGCTTGAACCGGTGACCTCATCCTTACCAAGGATGCGCTCTACCTACTGAGCTACGGCGGCATTTGGTTGCGGGGGAGGGACTTGAACCCTCGACCTTCGGGTTATGAGCCCGACGAGCTACCGGCTGCTCCACCCCGCGTCGACAAATGTTATTATACCATTATTAAAAAGACAAGACAAGAGCTTTTTTCTGGCAGTTTTTATGTTTGGTGGAGGAGGTAGGATTCGAACCTACGAAGTCGTCCGACGTCAGATTTACAGTCTGATCCCTTTGGCCACTCGGGAACTCCTCCACAATATACCGTCAATGGATTTTGCCGGTAATAAAAACTGGAGCCGGCGATGGGACTCGAACCCGCAACCTGCTGATTACAAGTCAGCTGCTCTGCCAATTGAGCTACGCCGGCTGGTTCTTTGAGATTTTAACTCTCAAACGCAAGGTCTATCTTAACAGATACAGAGCCCATTGTCAATACTATTTAGCTATCAATATTATCCAGCTATTTTCCTTAGGCTTCTCTCTTTTCCAGGTATCTCTCAATTTTTCTCTTTACCCTTTGCAGGGCGTTATCAATGGATTTCACATGCCTGTCTAGTTCCTCGGCAATCTCTTGATATGATTTGCCTTCCAGATATGACATCAACACTTTCCACTCTAAGGAGCTTAAAATTTCCCCCATTTTTTCTTCTATATCATCAAATTCTTCCCTGCTAATAATCAGTTCTTCCGGGTCTGTAATTTTTGTACCTGAAATAACATCCAGCAGGGTGCGATCAGAATCTTCATCGTATATGGGCTTGTTAAGTGAAACATATGAGTTCAGTGGTATATGCTTCTGTCTTGTGGCCGTCTTAATGGCGGTAATTATCTGGCGGGTTATGCACAACTCGGCAAAAGCTCTGAATGAAGATAGCTTATCCATCCTAAAATCACGAATGGCCTTGTACAACCCAATCATGCCTTCTTGAATAATATCTTCACGATCTGCCCCAATCAAGAAATAACTGCGGGCTTTAGCACGCACAAAGTTTTTGTACTTGTTAATCAAGTACTCCAAGGCGGCATTATCACCTTGCCTGGCATATTCAACAACTTCTTCGTCAATTAGTAGGTGATAATCTCCGGCAACTTCTCTTTGTGCATTGGCACTCATTACATCGCCCCGCTTTCTGTACTTTTAAAAAGCTTTGCTTTTTAGTTTTGTGAAGAAGCAAAATGCTTACAATATCAATTATAACTGAAATCAAAAAGGCTAGTCAACTAGAAAAGATGGGCATGTCTTTTTTTGCATAGATTAGTTCTAACTTCTACGCCATTGCTCAAATTTTTTCCTTACCTCATCTTGCAGTCTATTCTCCAAATAATCTTCCGCCGGTAAATCAGTGGCCGCATGTCGCCTGGTTTCTTTTTTGATCCTCTTTATCAATGTTGCCAGTTCCTTAGGCGTTAATCTATATGCACCTCGGCCAAAGATTATGCGCTGTTCGTCCCAGTCTGATGTGGCCACGTATACCCTGCCCTTTAGGGACAACTCTCCGACCAATCTTTCAATGAGGGCGTCTGCCGTCTCACCCTGGGAAGTGTAGTAGACTTTTATGTTAAACCTTTTTTCCATATGTTCAATCCCGGATTTCACCAGGTGGGCATCAAACACCACCGTCACATGGCTCTCGGTGGCAGCGGCAAAGTTAGCCATTATGGAAATCAGTTTATCCCTGGCATGGTCGAGGGCAGTCTCTCTGATGTTTTCAAACTCAGGCCAGGCATGAATTACGTTGTATCCATCTATTACATAATAATTAGGCATGGCTGTTACCTTGGGTGCGCTGGCGCACCACCTCATAAATTAGTAATGCCGCTGCCACGGACGCATTTAGTGAGTTGATATTGCCAAACATGGGCAGCTTGACAACCAGGTCGCAGCGTTCTTTTATTAGCCTGCCCAAACCCTTTCCTTCACCACCGATTACCAAGGCAATGGGCCCGTTCAGCGGCGACTCCCAGTGTGTTTGCTGCCCGTCCATGTCAGCACCCACAACCCAAAAACCCCTGTCCTGTAACTTTTTAATGGTCTGGGCCAGGTTTGTTACCCTGGCCACCGGCAGGTGTTCTATGGCGCCCGCCGATGCCTTTGCCACCGTTGAGGTCAAGGGAACGGCACGCCTTTGGGGTATAACCACCCCATGTACACCGGCTGCATCGGCAGTGCGTATAATGGCCCCCAGGTTATGGGGGTCATGTATTCCGTCCAGTAAAACCAAAAAAGGGGGGCTGTCTTTTATTCCGTCTATTATATGGTCAAGATCAACATAATTCATCGCTGCCGCCAGCGCCACCACCCCCTGGTGGCTGGCGCCGGCGGTGATTTTGTCCAGATGGTTTTTGTCCACCCTTTGTACCGGCACCCGATTGGACCTGGCCATGTCCATTATCTCTCTTATGGGCGCCGTTCTGGCCCCGGACAGCACCATTATTTTATTCAGGGTTCGTCCGGCCCGCAGCGCTTCCCTAACCGGGTTGCGGCCTGCAATTATATCTTGAGACATTTTTCCTCACCATTACTCCAAGGTAGTTTTATTGCTATTATCACTCTCTGCAAGGTATTTTAACCTTACCTTTTTCATTTGTCCACAACTTAATTTGCCTTCAGGACAAGTTCCCTGTAGGCAGCGGGGTCCGGATTTTGCAAACAAGGTGGGAGCAACTTCTTTTACCAGCATCAGCATGCGGTGGGCCAACCTTCTAATTTCCCATTGGGCACGGTTGCAGCAGCGCAGATTAAAAAAGTGCATTAGCTCCCTTGCATTCATTGTCACCACCAGCTTTGTTTCCGCCGCGTTGGGCAAAACAAATCTGGCATCTTCATACGATGAACGATCACCGCCAAAGCGCTGCACCCAGCCGTCGTACCACTCTTGTATTTGTTGCATTTGACGGTGGAATTCTTCTTCGGCCTCTTGACCCAGTTCCTTCACCTTTTGCGGCACAATGTAGCCAAAGGTTTCTCCCCGGTTCTGGGTAGAGGTTTCTCCCACGTAGCGTTGGGACTGCACACTGAAACTGGCAATGCGGTGCCTGGTGATTTGAGCCAGCAGGCTTCTGGACACACCCTCCACCCCAAAGGTAAAGGTTACATGTTCAAAGGGGGTATGGTGTCCCATGTCCATTAATTTTCTTATAAAATCACCCTGATCTCGGACAGCTATACCCCCTGCCACCTCATCAATTGAGGCCGCAGAATAGCACAGCCTGGCGCCCATGGCCACTATTTCTTCGGCATTGGGCGTATAGCGCAGCAGCTTTACATTTAGCTCTTTACTACCCATATTATTCTCCTTAACCGGCGGGCCGGCAGGCACCGCCAAAGTAGTATCACTCTTCTATAACCCCATGGGCAATTTCAAGTATTTCGTTTAAACGGGCAAGGTCGCCCTTTAGATACAAATAGCCTATCAAACTTTCAAAGGCCGTGCTGTGGCGATACTCCATCACCCGGGAGCCCTTGGGCACATGGCCGGACTTGGCATTTCTGCCCCTGCGCACCACAGCAACTTCTTCATCGGTAAGCTTGTTTTCCAGGGCAAATAAAATTTTAGCCTGCGAACCGGCCCGCACATATTTTATGGCCTGCCTATGTAGTTTATTTGCCCTAACCAAGCCTTTGGCAATTAAGTACTTGCGCACCACCACTTCGTAAACGGCGTCTCCAATGTAGGCCAGGGCCAGCGGAGGTAGCAAGTGGGGGTTTTCTAAGGGCAAATGGCTAAAGATAAATTTTTCAGATTCCATGGGTTCACTCTCTTCTATACTTTGCGCCGGGATTACTAATCCCGTTTCCATCTAACGCCCTGTGGGGTATCTTCCAGGGTTATGCCCAGCTCTTTTAAACGATCCCGGATTGCATCGGCCGTTTGCCAGTCTTTATTTTTACGGGCCTGCTGCCGAACATCGATGATTAACTGCAGCAGTTTTTCCGTCAAATCGTCCCCACCGGACTTGCTTTGATCCAATACTATTTGCCCCGTGGCGGCATCTTCCTTAAACACTCCCAGCACACCGTTAAATATTCCGTAGAGCTCTTTGGCCTTCTCCAGCAATTCTAATGCCTGCTTGCTTTTTCCCGATTGAAGCTTTGTGAGGTAACCGTTTACCTCCCGGGCCAGCTCAAACCAAACGGCTATGGCCAGGGCTGTGTTAAAATCATCATCCATGGCCGATTCAAAGGACTGCCTTAACTGCACCAGCTTATTTTCAAACTGCCGGTCATCCTCTGTGGCCTCGCCATCCGCCTCCGGCGCCTTTAGCCCTTCCTCCAGCAGGCGCAAGCTGTTCTTAATGCGATCCATTCCGCGCTCACTTGCGGCCAGTTTTTCATCATCAAAGTCCAGTGGACTGCGATAATGGGTAGACAAGAGGTAAAAACGCACCGTTTCCGGTGAGAACTTGTCTAAAATCTCCCGCACCAGGAAAAAGTTGCCCAAGGACTTGGACATCTTTTCTTGGTTTACCGTAATAAAACCATTGTGCATCCAATATTTGGCAAATGTCTGGCCGGAGGCAGCCTCAGACTGGGCTATTTCATTCTCATGATGGGGGAATACCAAGTCATAGCCCCCTCCGTGTATGTCAAAACCATGTCCCAGGTATTTGTGAGCCATGGCCGAGCACTCTATGTGCCAGCCTGGCCGCCCCTGGCCCCAGGGGCTCTCCCAGCTGGGCTCACCGGGTTTAGCCTTTTTCCATAGGGCAAAATCCATTGGATCCTTTTTGATCTCGCTTATTTCCACCCTGGCACCGGCCTGCATCTCATCCAGGGATCTGCCGGACAGCTTGCCATAGTCGGAATAGCTGCGCACATTAAAATACACATCCCCATCCACGTTATAAGCGTAGCCATTGCTAATTAGTTTCTGAATAAGTTGGATGATTTCAGGTATGTGTTCAGAAACCTTAGGATGCTTATCTGCCCGCTTTACGTTGAGAGCATCTGCATCGGCAAAGTATTCTTTAATGTAGCGCTGTGCCAACAGGATAGGATCGTCCCCCTCCTCCCTGGCACGGTTGATAATTTTATCATCAACGTCGGTAAAGTTTTGAATATATGTAACCTCATAGCCCTTATAGAGCAGGTAACGGCGCACAGTGTCAAAAACCACAATCGGGCGGGCATTTCCCAGGTGAATATAGTTGTATGTTGTGGGTCCACAGACATACATATCAACCCGTCCCGGTTTTCTGGTTTCAAGTTTTTCCTTTTTTCTGGTCAGAGTGTTATATACCTCAATCACCAAGTTGGCCCCCTTGAATCTTAGTTTTTAGAACCGCGTTCTCCCTCTCCAGCTCATCAAGGCGCTTTTCCAGCCGCTGAACACCCTCTGTCAGTGCAGAAAGAGCCTCTGCCACCGGGTCAGGCAACAAATCGTGGCGCAGATCTATATCCGGCACCTTCCCAACCTTTTGACCGTCCTTTACCACCACTTTGCCGGGCACTCCCACCACCGTGCAATTGGAAGGAACGGCCGTTAACACCACCGAACCGGCACCGATTTTTACATTATCACCCACAGTGAAAGAGCCAAGCACCTTTGCACCGGAACTAATGACCACATTATTCCCTATGGTGGGGTGGCGCTTTCCCTTTTCCTTACCGGTTCCGCCCAGGGTTACTCCCTGGTAGATGGTTACGTTGTCACCGATTTCAGCGGTTTCACCAATGACCACGCCGGAACCGTGGTCAATGAACAAGCCCTCACCGATTTTAGCCCCGGGGTGAATCTCTATGCCCGTTAAAAACCTTGAGAATTGAGAAATTAAACGTGCTATCAGAAACCATTTTCTTTTATATAGCCGATGGGCAATTCTGTGAAACATAATGGCATGTAAACCCGGATAAGCCAAAAGCACCTCCAAGGTGCTCTTGGCCGCCGGGTCCCGTTCAAATACCACTTCAATCTCTCTACGCAGCCGCTTAAACAAGGAGTTAACCCTCCCACATTTACAAGTAAGAGACCCCATATCAACCCTATATTAGGGCTGACAGAGTGGGCCCTTTAGTTTAATATACTTCCGTCAAGCACAGCATCCAGCCTGGCCACCGTACGCCGCACCCCTAAAATAGGTATTATTTCATACAGTTCAGGCCCTTGCAGTTTGCCTGTTAAGGCCACCCTGAGGGGCATGTACACCTTTTTGCCCCCAAAGCCCAATTCCTTGGTCAGCTCCTTTAACATGCCTTTGACCACATCCTCTTCCAATTGGCCGGCGGCATAAACCTTTTGTTTCATCAGGCGCATTACCTGCGGAACCTCTTCCTGGGCCAGCACCTGCCTGGCCTTATCATCCACCGGTTTCACGGCGTCATCATAAAAAATTCCCACGTGCTCGGTTACTTCAGACAAATTCGTTAAATATTTTCTGGTGGCCTTCACCATCTGCCTGGCCAGGGCGACATCTTCCGGGCCGGCATCCTCGGCAATATAACCGGCCCTTTGCAAGTAAGGCACCGCAAGATCAGTTATATAATCCAAATCACTGTTGCGAATATAATAGCCGTTTAACCAGTTCAACTTATCCAGGTCGAACACAGCCGGGCTTTTCGATACCTTATCCAGGGAAAAAAGCTTCTGCAGCTCAGACACGGCAAAAACCTCTTCCTCGCCACCCGGGGACCAGCCCATGAGCGCCAAAAAGTTTACCATGGCTTCAGGTAAATAGCCCGAGGACTTATACTGTTCAATGGAGGTGGCACCGTGCCGCTTAGACATTTTACTCCGGTCTTTACCCAAAATCAGCGACACGTGGGCAAAGGTCGGTTTTTCCCATTTTAAAGCGTCATACAGCATTATTTGCCTGGGGGTGTTTGACAGGTGTTCCTCCGCCCGGATGACATGGCTTATCTTCATGTCATGGTCATCCACCACCACCGCAAAGTTATAGGTGGGGATCCGGTCTGACTTCATTATAATAAAGTCGCCAATGCCGTCGCTTTCAAACTCAACCCGCCCCCGCACCCGGTCATCGACGGCAATCACCCGGTTTTCAGGAACTTTAAATCTCAAGGTCGGTTTACGGCCCTCGGCCTCAAACTTGGCCTTCTCTTCCGGAGAAAGATGGCGGCAGTGTCCTAAATACCGCGGCAGTTCACCCTTGGCCATCAGCCGCTCCCGATCCGCTGCCAATTTTTCCTCACTGCAATAACAGTGATAGGCTAAACCCTGCTCCAGCAGCTGCTGGGCCACCCGGCGATAAATATCTAACCGCTCTGTCTGACGATAGGGACCGTTATTCCCGCCCACATCTATCCCCTCGTCCCAGTCAATTCCCAACCACCTTAGGGCAGCCAAAATGTTTTCTTCCGATTGGCGGGATGATCTTTCCATATCGGTATCTTCAATTCTAACTATAAATTGGCCCCCATGGTGGCGGGCAAAAAGCCAATTAAACAATGCCGACCTTGCTCCTCCAATATGTAAAGGCCCCGTTGGGCTTGGGGCAAAACGTACCCGAACAGACAAACAAACTCCTCCTCATCTATCCATATATTGATATTACTAGATAAATATTATATCACCTTTATAACAGTTTACCACAACAAAACCCCTTCTATAAAGAAGAGGTCTTGTTTTTATTCTTATTTGCTTCTTTTTTCTGCAGCTTAGCCCAGGTATCCTTTAGGGAAACTATCCTGTTAAACACCGGCAATTGGGTGGTGGAATCGGCATCCACACAAAAATATCCCTGCCTTAAAAACTGATACCTGCTTCCCACGGCTGCCTCAGCCAAGGTGGGCTCCAGCACCGATCTTAACACTTCCAGAGAATTGGGATTGATATTTTGCTTAAAATCAACGTCCTTTTCTTCTTCAGGGTTTGCTTTGTTAAATAAATTATGATAAATGCGCACCTCTGCCTCGATGCCGTGTTCCACCGTCACCCAGTGCAGGGTGCCCTTTACCCTTCGGGTTGCCGTAGGGCTGCCGCTGCGCGTTGCGGGATCATAGGTGCAGCGAAGTTCAATAATTTCCCCGGTGTTTTCATCCTTGATCACCCGTTCGCACTTGATAATATAAGCATACTTCAACCTCACCTCTCGACCCGGTGCAAGGCGGAAGAATTTTTTCGGCGGATCCTCCATGAAGTCTTCCCGCTCAATGTAAATCTCCCGGGCAAAGGGGATTTTTCTGCTGCCCAGTTCAGGGTTTTCCTGGCTGTATTCCGCATCCAACCATTCCACTTCACCCTCCGGGTAGTTTTCAATAACCACCTTGAGCGGCCGCAGTACCGCCATCACCCGCGGGGCCTTATAGTTCAGATCCTCCCGTATACAATGCTCCAGCATTGCAATGTCCACCATGCTGTCCGCCTTGGCCACCCCTATGCGCTCACAAAAATCCCGTATCGATTCCGGGGTATAGCCCCGGCGCCGCAGGCCGGAAATGGTCGGCATCCTGGGGTCATCCCAACCCTTTACATAGCCTTCTTCCACCAATTGGCGAAGCTTTCGCTTGCTCATAACGGTGTGGCTCAAGTTAAGGCGGGCAAATTCAATTTGCTGGGGCCGGGATTTGAGCCCCTTGACATTTTCAACAACCCAGTCATATAGGGGCCGGTGATCCTCAAATTCAACGGTGCATATGGAATGGGTAATACCCTCCATGGCATCGGAAAGGGGATGGGCATAATCGTACATGGGGTAAATACACCACTTATCCCCGGTACGATGGTGGCTTGTGTGCTGTATGCGATAGAGCACAGGATCCCGCATATTTAAGTTAGGCGAGGCCATATCAATTTTGGCGCGCAAAACACA
Source organism: Desulfofalx alkaliphila DSM 12257 (assembly GCF_000711975.1). Classification (NCBI taxonomy): domain Bacteria; kingdom Bacillati; phylum Bacillota; class Clostridia; order Eubacteriales; family Peptococcaceae; genus Desulfofalx; species Desulfofalx alkaliphila. Next base: position 9,858 of record NZ_JONT01000029.1, read on the forward strand.
GGACCCTTCAGGGAATTTTCCGGCCCTCATTTTTTCAAACAGTTCAAGGTTTTCCTCCACGGACCGTTCCCGATAGGGGCTGTTTTTTCCCGGTTCGGTTAAAGTGCCGCGATATTCCCTAATTTCATCGGCGCTCAAATCATCCACATAGGCCTTGCCGGCTTTAATGAGCTCCACAGCATATTGGTATAATTGTTCAAAGTAGTCCGAAGCATAATACAAGCGGTCATCCCAGTCATAACCTAACCACTTTACGTCCTCTTTGATGGATTCAACATACTCAAGGTCTTCCTTGGTGGGGTTGGTATCATCAAACCTTAAATTACATAAGCCCCCATACTCTTCAGCTATGCCAAAGTTTAAGCAAATGGACTTGGCATGACCGATATGCAAATAACCATTGGGTTCCGGCGGAAATCTGGTATGTACCCGGCCATCATTTTTTCCCCTTTTTAGGTCCTCATCAATAATGTCATGAATAAAACTGGTAAACTTTCTCTCCGTCATTTCCCAGGCTCCCTTATTCATTTAATTTTTATAAAGTTTCTACTTTCCACAGGCTGTCCAAAAAACCTTTTTCTTATGAGTATAGTCATTTAGCAATCCACTGCACAGACGGTGCAGGCGGCATAGGCTCCAATGCCCTCACCCCGGCCCACAAAACCCAGGTGCTCGGTTGTGGTTGCCTTGACGTTTACCATATCCGGCGGGACTTCCAATGCCGCGGCAATGTTACTTTGCATTGCACTGATATGGGGTGCCAATTTAGGGGCCTGGGCCACCAGTACCGCATCTAAATTATTCACCCGATAACCCTTCTGCCGCAGCTTCTCCTTCACTTCCATCAGCAGCAGCAGGCTGGATGCGCCCTTATATTTCTCATCGCTGTCCGGAAAATGCCTGCCAATGTCACCAAGCCCCGCAGCACCCAACAAGGCGTCCATAACAGCGTGAACTAGCACATCAGCATCAGAGTGGCCGGCAAGCCCCAGTTGAAAGGGGATCTTTACGCCGCCGATAATCAGCGGGCGTCCTTCCACCAAGCGATGCACATCATACCCTATTCCCACCCGCAAAGGCCTTCCTCCTTTTAATTATCTCCTCTGCCAGCAGCAGGTCCTCCGGTGTAGTAATCTTTATATTTTCATAGCTGCCCGGCACCAGGTGCACAGCATGTCCCAAATCTTCCACCAAGGAAGCATCGTCAGTGCCGACAAAACCTTTAGCAAGGGCCCTCTTGTGTGCTTCCTTTAATAACTTACAGTTGAAGATTTGAGGTGTCTGCGCCGCCCACAAGCTGTCCCGCGGTGGGGTTTGTGTTACCCGGCCTCGCCCATCGGCCCATTTAATAGTGTCCTTTACCGGAACGGCAATTACAACGGCATTTACCTCCCGGGCCTTGAGCACAGCATTTGTTAACAGGTCTTCCGTCAATAAGGGCCTGGCGCCGTCATGAATAACCACCAAATCTTCATCTCTGGCCGGAACAGCCATCAATCCTCTATAAACAGATTGCTGTCGGTGATCACCACCGGGCACCACCGACAGCACCTTACTATAATTAAATTTAGCAACAATTTCCTCTTGGCACCAAGAGATTTCTTCTCTGCCAACCACCAAGGTTATGCCGTCAATAAGAGAGCAATGCTCAAAAAGATTTAGGGTGTGTACCAAAATTGGCAGCTTATTGAGCTCAAGGTACTGTTTTTTCGTTTTGGTACCCATCCTACTGCCGGTACCGGCAGCAGCAATTACCGCATATACCTTAGCCAAGGGCATTCACTCCGTCACTATAGTGCTGGGCAGATTCTCCCCTGCGATCGTTGGACTTGGGTTTTGCAAATATCATTCTACCGGCAGCGGTTTGTAAAACACTGGTAACCAATACCGTGATGGTTTGACCCATAAAGCGCTTGCCACCGTCAACCACAATCATGGTGCCGTCCTCCAGGTAGGCCAAACCCTGCCCCATTTCCTTGCCGTCCTTTACCACCTGTACCACCATTTCCTCACCGGGCAGTACAACAGGTTTGACCGCATTGGCCAACTCATTGATATTGAGCACCTTTACCCCATGGAGCTCAGCAACTTTATTCAAATTAAAATCGTTGGTTAATATTTTGGCACCCAGCTTCTCTGCTAACTTAACCAGTTTAGCGTCTACCTCCGGTATATCTTCCAAACCACTCAGATCGTCATAAACCTGAACCTTAACATCGGGCATGTTTTTGCGCATATGGTTAAGTATGTCTAAGCCGCGCCGCCCCCTATTTCTCTTTAATACGTCAGCGGAATCGGCAATATGCCTTAACTCATCAACCACAAAGTTAGGCACCAGCATTGTTCCCTCTAAAAAACCGCTTTCACATAAGTCGGCAATTCGCCCATCAATAATAACACTGGTATCCAATACCTTTATAGCCCCGCCCTTAGTTTCTACCTTTGAGGTCTTATCCTTAACAAAGCGCGGAAAACTGGATACCAGGCCCACCAATTCTTCGCGTTTTTTTATGCCCACAGTAAGTCCTAAATAACCTAACAAAATTGTGCTTAACAGCCATATTGCTTTACCTATGGTGCCCATGAAAGATAAAATAGAGCCTAATAAATTGGCTATTATAAGTCCGAAAATTAAGCCTACAGTACCCATCACTAAGTCTGATGTGGGTGTTTTAGCAAGATATTGATCAACGTAGGCTGCAAACCACAGGGCCACTTTTATTATCCAAGGTGCAAGCAGCACACCTGCCAGCGCCCCCACCAAACTAATTACAATAATTAGACCAATCTTTACCTGGGGCAAGTGCTCGGGTATTGTTATAATGTTGCGATCTATTATATTTAGCGAAGCATAAAACCCCACCGCAGCAAATAAACATATTAACAGGCAGTAAACTGTTTTTCTAACCATCGTTCCCCCCCCTTCTATCTATATTAGTCAAGAGATTCACCACCATTATAAATAATACACAATCGTTAATTCAACTATTTCCTGGCAAATTGACAAACAATTATTGCTATTCAGCGCCCATCTGGTCATGCCCACGAAGAGATGCCTTTTATTTTCTCCGGCTGCCGGCAAGATAGGGGTTAGAAAAATTCGGCTTACGCCAAATCTGTTGATGCTGGCGTAAGCCGTGGTTTTTCTTATGCTATCATCGGCAATACTTATACTTTCCGACGGCAAAAATAACTACGTCAGATTTGTTCTGACGTAGTTACGCAAGGGCACCTTCAATCATTGATACCGCTTTGTCTTCTTCTAGCTCTGCCGCTAAAACCAGCTCGCTTACCAATATTTGACGGGCATTTTCTAACATTTTTCTTTCGCCTGATGACAATCCCTTTTCTTGATCCCTTTTAATTAAGTTGCGCACAACCTCTGCAACTTCAAAGATGTCACCGCTTTTAATTTTTTCTAAATTTGCCCGGTAGCGCCTATTCCAATTGGAAGACATAGCCGTAGTTTCTTCCCTTAAAATTTTCATTACCCGCTGTACGCCATTATCATCGACCACTTCACGCAAGCCAGTATTACCACTGTGGTTTATGGGTATCATAACTTTCATGTCACCGACGGGAAGACGCAAAATATAATACTTACGTTTTTCACCCAGCACTTCTTTTTCTTCTATTGCTTCAATAATACCAGCACCGTGCATAGGGTAGACAACTTTGTCCCCTATTTTGAACAAGGCCGACCCCCCTTTCGTTTCCTATTAAAGTATAACACAATTAGGTCATGCTGTCAAATAAACTATTGATTATAGCACAGGCAATCTTGACTGTCAACATCATTTTGTTCTTGTTGTCAGTTTGACAAATGGTAAAGGCAATCGTTATAATTTATCTAAAAATGACTTTTTTAAGGGGTGGTGCTGCTTGTTAAAGGATCTGTTGGCAGATCAATTTCAATACACCGTTTCAGAGCAGTTGCTGTGCGGCGGTAACATTTTAGATATTTTAAGCAAGCATCAGGAATGTTCAGTGAAGATAAACCGCAGCATAGTAAAGGCTGTCACCGGTTGCGGCTGCCTTAAAATTGATGTTAAAAAGAAGGTTTTGTCAGAAAACTCATCCATTGCTGACATAAAGAAAATGTTAGAATCTAATGTGTCTGGGCAGTTATGTGACCAATGCATTGAGATTATAGAAACAGAAATCGGCAGGTCCTTGGTATATCTGGCGGCCTTATGTAATCAACTTGATCTGAACCTGTTTGATATTATGATTAAAGAACATGATAAAATGAGAATACTGAAATACTACAGTTTTACTTGATAAAAATGATATATGCTTGGGGGGGCATAAAAGCCGCCCCAAGCATAGTTTTCGTTAAGGGCAGCGCCCACCCTATGGGCAGCTAATAGGTCCCCCTGTCCTGCTGCAGTTTTTCCCGGTATCTGCCCAAGCCATCTTTTATTGATCTGGCACGCACTTCGCCAATACCTTCCACGTCATCCAGCTGGGCAATGCTGGCCCCCAGTATATTCTGCAGTGTCTTAAATTCCCTTACCAAGTTTTCAATCACCGGCACCGGCAGCCGAGGTATTTTTCGCAGCACCCGATAGCCCCTAGGGGTTACATTCTGGTCCAGTATACTTTGGCTGCCCGGATAACCCAGCGCCCGGGCAATGAGGGCCAAGTCCAAGAGGTCCTCCGCCGGCCAGCTGTTTACTATTTCCAAAATACCTTCCGGTGTTTTTTCATCGTCGGTGGAGTAGTCTTGGATCACTAACAAGGCTTCTTCTTCAACATTTGTAACCAATTCTTCCATCTGCATGGTAATTAAACGGCCTTCGGAACCCAACTCACTTATGTAACGTTCAATTTCTTTTACCACCCGCAGCACCATTTCTGCCCTTTGTATCGCCTTGGTAACATCATAAAGGGTTACCATATCTTCAAATTCAAGCCTGGATAATTCCAACATCACAGTGTTTTGAACAGAGCGGTATTTTTCCAATGTTTGAATGGCCTGATTTGCTTTGCTCAGTATAACCCCTATATCCTTTAAAACATATTTTAAGGATCCCTTATATAATGTAATCACACCCCGGCGCTGAGAAATGGATATGACCAGCGCCCCGCACTGTTTGGCAACCCTTTCCGCCGTGCGGTGCCTAATACCGGTTTCAGATGAAGGTATAATTAAATCCGGTATTAGCTGCGTGTTGGCAGCGATAATCCTTTTGCAGTCTTCCGTTAAAATAATTGCCCCATCCATTTTAGCCAGTTCATACAAGGCCGCCGGCGACATATCCGCATTAATTATAAAGCCCCCCTCGGCTATGTCTAAAACTTCCTGGGAATCTGCCACTACAATTAAAGCACCGGTTTTAGCCCTTAAAATGTTCTCCAGCCCCTCACGCAAGGTAGTGCCCGGAGCAACCTTTCGTAATACCTTGAGTAACTTATCTTCAACTATTTCGTCCCTAGCCACGGTATGCTCCCCCTTTAACATTTAAGGCCAGATCAATGGCTTCATAAAGTGTATTCACCGTAAAAATATTCATCTTGGGCAAAGTCATCTTTCCTATACCCGTTTGGGGCACAAGGGCTTTCCTAAATCCCAAATTTTGCGCTTCCTTTAATCTTCTCTCCAGTCCGGTAACAGGCCTAACCTCACCGGTTAAACCTATTTCACCTATTACAACCATATCATCGGCCACAAGCTTTTCGCGGTAACTGGAGGCCAAGGCCAGGGCCACCGCTAAATCAACGGCGGGCTCCAACAAGCGAACGCCGCCCACAACATTAACATAGGCATCGTGGCCGCCCATCTTTAAACCGACTCTCTTTTCTAACACCGCCATAATTAAAGCAACCCGGTTGTGATCAACCCCTGTTGTCATCCGCCGGGGTACACCGAAAGAATTAGGGCAAACCAAGGCCTGTATTTCCACCAGCAGCGGTCTGGTGCCTTCTAAGCTCGGCACAACCACCGAGCCCGGAGCCGAAGATAAGGGGTGTCTTTCCAAAAACAAGGCAGAGGGGTTTGCTATTTCCTTTAAGCCCCGGCCCTGCATTTCAAATATCCCCAATTCATTGGTGGAACCAAAGCGGTTTTTAACAGCCCGTAAAATACGATAAGACTGATGGCCGTCTCCTTCAAAGTATAAAACTGTGTCTACCATGTGCTCCAACACCCGCGGGCCCGCTATGGCGCCCTCTTTAGTAACATGGCCCACTATAAATATTGCAATACCATGATTTTTGGCAAAATTCATCAGCCTGGCAGTGCTTTCACGCACCTGGGATACGCTGCCGGGAGCAGAACTGATCTCTGGATGCATCATTGTTTGAATGGAGTCAATTACCGCAACGCGCGGAGATAGGTTGGTTAATTGCTGAATGGCAGTCTCGATGTCAGTTTCTGAGGCTAAGAAAAGGTTTTCGGTTTTGATACCCAATCGTTTGGCCCGCATGGCAACTTGTTTAAGTGATTCCTCACCGGTTATATACAGTACACTGCCACCGGAGCTTAAACTGCTGGCCGCCTGCAGCAACAAGGTCGATTTCCCTATTCCGGGATCCCCACCCACCAAAATAAGTGAGCCCGGAACAACTCCTCCCCCCAAAACCCTGTCCAATTCTCCAATGCCGGTGACATATCTGTTCTCCTGTGCCAAATCTACCTGTGACAGCTTTATGGGCAGCATGTCATCACCCAATGCTTTGGCGGGCCTTCCCTTGGCGGTTGTTAACTCTTCCACAAGGGTGTTCCAAGAACCGCAACCGGGACACCGGCCCATCCACATAACCGAGCGGTGACCGCACTCTTGACACAAGAAACTGGATTTTTTCCCTATGAGAATCACCCCTCCCAGCCTCTTTTCTCAACATTTAATTATATCACGTAGACTTCAATGGGTACAGTGTTAAACTTAAAAGCCCATGCTGCCCCCCTTAAAGCTTAGGGACGGTTTTCCCGTCATGACAGGAAAACCGTCCCCAATTAGGCGCTGATATCTATGGGCTAAATCTAAACCTTAGCTCGCCTTTTTGACCGTAATACCTTGGGCCCCGTCGCCGTCAATCAATACCCTGTCCCCGGCCTTTATATTACCTTCCAGCAATTCCTCTGATAATTTATCCTCAACACTCTTCTGAATTTCCCTGCGCAGGGGTCTGGCACCGTATTCTTCACTGTAACCCCTATCTGCCAGAACTAACTTGCTCTGTTCGGTGAACTCTAAATATATTTCATGTTCGGCCATTCGCTTAGCCACCTCATTGAGCATTAGGCTGACAATTTCCTTGATATGCCGGCGACCCAAAGCATGGAAGTAGACTATTTCATCTATCCGGTTTAAAAACTCCGGCCTAAAAGTTCTTTCCAAGTCTTTTTTAAGCTCCCTGTGTATTTCCTCAGAGCGCGCTTCTTCCCGGTTATCTACACGAATACCCACCACCGGAGTATGCTTTAGCCTTTGTACACCTACATTTGAAGTCATTATAATTACGGTGTTTCGAAAATCAACTGTTCTTCCCCTGGCCTCAGTTAAGCGTCCGTCTTCTAACACCTGCAGTAAGACATTAAAGACATCGGGATGTGCCTTCTCAATTTCATCCAGCAAGACAACCGAATAAGGACGCCGCCGCACCGCCTCTGTCAGTTGACCGCCTTCGTCATATCCCACATAACCGGGAGGGGCACCGACCAGCCTTGAAACGGTATGTTTCTCCATGTACTCAGACATATCTATCCGAACCATGGCATCCTCATCACCAAAGAGACTTTCCGCCAGGGCCTTGGCCAACTCTGTTTTGCCTACCCCGGTTGGACCCAGGAATATAAAGGAGCCAATGGGCCTTTTCGGATCCTTTAACCCTGCCCTGGCCCGTCGAACTGCCTTTGCCACCGCTTTTACGGCCTCGTCCTGCCCAATCACCCGCTCATGCAAAATGTTTTCTAAGTTTAATAGGCGCTCTGACTCCTCTTGGGCCAGTTTTTGCACCGGAATTCCCGTCCAGCTGGATACAATGGTTGCAATTTCATTTTCACCAACCACCAGCTCCTTATCCCCCTGCTGCTGTTTCCATTGGTTGCGCTCTGCCTCTATTTGCTGGATAAGCTCCTTTTCACGATCCCGCAAGCTTGCGGCCTTTTCAAATTCCTGATTGTTAATGGCCGCTTGTTTTTCACTTCTTACTTCCTCTATCTCTTTTTCCAGTTCCTTTAAGTCCGGCGGTGCAGTATAGGCCTGCATCCGTACCCGGGAAGCGGCTTCGTCAATGAGATCGATGGCTTTATCCGGCAGGAAGCGGTCAGAAATATACCTATGGGACAGTTTAGCCGCCGCCCTTAAAGCCTCATCTGTTATGCGCACCCGGTGGTGGGCTTCATATTTATCCCTTAAGCCCATAAGTATTTGAATTGTTTCGTCCACAGTGGGCTCATCCACCTTAACAGGTTGGAAACGCCGCTCTAGGGCCGGATCCTTTTCAATATGTTTACGGTATTCATCCAGCGTGGTAGCCCCTATTGTTTGTAATTCGCCCCTGGCTAAGGCGGGCTTTAATATATTGGAAGCATCTATTGCCCCCTCTGCACCGCCGGCACCGATTAAGGTATGCAGTTCATCAATAAATACAATAACATTACCGTCGGCTTTAATTTCATTGATTACCTTTTTCAGGCGGTCTTCAAATTCGCCGCGGTACTTTGTGCCCGCAACCATGGCCGGCAAATCAAGGGTTACTACCCTTTTGTTCAAGAGGGTTTCCGGCACCTCACCGTTAACAATCTTCTGAGCCAAACCTTCAGCTATGGCAGTTTTCCCTACCCCGGGTTCACCCACAAGCACAGGGTTATTCTTGGTACGGCGGCTTAACACCTGAATTACCCTCTCAATTTCCTTTTGACGCCCCACCACCGGGTCAAGCTTATCTTTCTTAGCCAATTCATTTAAGTCTTGACCAAATTCATCCAGGGTGGCCGCTCTCCCGCAGCTTCCACCGCTGCAGCCGCCGGACTGTTGCTGTGGCATTGACCCTTTTCCGTCTTGCCCTTGGGGATGTCCGCCTCCGCCTAACATTTGCAAAAGAACATTTTGTACCCTTTGCAGGTCAGCTCCCATGGACAAAAGCACCTGGGCAGCAACACCCTCGCCCTCTCTTATTAAACCCAGCAGCAGATGTTCTGTGCCCACATAGCTGTGACCCATGCCGTTTGCAAAATGCACTGCCAAGTCAATAACCCTTTTGCCCCTGGGGGTAAGTGGTATTTCATCGGGTACACTGCCTTGACCCTTTTCTACAATTTTTTCAACTGCCGCCCTTACTCTTTCAGCGTCAATCCCCAATTCATTCAGGGCCTTAGAGGCTATGCCCTGCCCTTCCCTTATCAATCCCAGCAATATATGTTCGGTACCCACATAGGGGTAATTCATGTTTCTTGCTTCCTCTTGGGCCAATGATATCACCTTCCGGGCCCGTTCTGTAAATCTTATACGCATGTCTTATACACCTCCTGTAATATACTCTTAACCAATCCCTTTATTTAAACTTTCCCGTACCTTCTGGGCTCTTAAAACATCCCTTTCCTCCGCACTCAAATCCCTTTGCATTTGCTTCAATAAAAAAGCCGGGGTAATTATCACCGTTAACTCATTTAGCAGTTGCTGTGAAACATCTTTAATAATTCCTAATTCCACACCGAGCCTAACATCAGAAATTAATTTCATTGCTTCGCCGGAAGTTAACATCCTGGCATTCTTCAATACCCCATAGGCCCGAAAAATTTTATCTTCCAAGGGATGCCTATTGTCACGATGCAAAACCTTTCTTGCATTTCTTTCCTGATCTATCAGCTGTTTTATAACAAAGGTAAGATTGTTAATAATCTCTTCTTCAGTATGACCTAATGTAATTTGGTTTGAAACCTGATAAATATTGCCAGAGGCACCGCTGCCTTCGCCATGGAGTCCGCGAACGGTGAGACCTATCTTAGAAATGGCAGTTATCACACTGCCCATTTGTTTTAACATGGTCAAGCCGGGCAGGTGCAGCATCACCGACGCCCGCAGTCCGGTACCAATATTTGTGGGGCAGACCGTTAAATAGCCAAACTGCTCTGAGTATGCATAATCTATGGTTTGCTCCAATAAATCATCAAGCTCATCAACCATTTGCCACCCCTTGTTTAGTTGCAGTCCCGGCAATAAACACTGTATGCGCAAATGGTCCTCTTCGTTTAACATTATGTTTACCTCTTGATCTTCACTTATAACCACAGCCTTATTTTCAATGTCCTTTAATAAGTCAGGGCTTATCAAGTGCTTTTCCATTAACAGCCGTCTTTCCACAGGTGTCAACTCTGTTATCCGCACAAAGTCCATACTGCCAAACCTCTCCACTGTCTGTGGCTGTGATGTCACCAATTGAACGGCATGAAAAACAGGTTCCGCGTCGCTCTCCTTCATTAAATGAGGGAAAATCACATCTTTAAAATTTCTTGCCACCCGAATGCGACTGCTAATTACCACATCGCTTTCGGGCCCATTTCCGTCCATCCATCTTACGTGGGCACTGTTAAGCAATGACTTAAGCCCCATTCCCCATCACCCCTCACTGCAATTTTTCCTCTAAGGATCTTATCTTATCTCTAAGCTCCGCGGCCTTTTCAAACTCTTCATTATTAATGTGTCGCTGCATGGCAGCCTTTAAAGTTCTAATCTCCTTATTTATGCGCACCTTGCCACCGGTCCTTTTTGGCACCTTGCCGGTGTGAGTTTCTGTGCCTTGAATCCTTTTAATCAGAGGAGCAAGGTTGTCATCAAAACTCTCATAACATTGAGGGCAACCTAATAAACCACCCTTAGCAAACTGGCTTTGACCTGTACCGCACCTTTCGCATTTTACTTCTTGCTGCAGTTTAACAGAGGGGCCATAATCACTGAACATAAGCCCACCCAGAAGGTTATGCAAATTAAACTGCATGCTTGCGCCAAAATCCTGCTGTAACTCCCTGGCACATTGATCACACACCCTTATCTCGCTTTTATTATTGTTTACAACGTGCGTTAAATGTACCGTAGCATTGCGCTGCTTACATCTCTCACAAATCATCTTTTCCGCCCCCTGACTATTGTTTTTGCAGAGCTAGGGATGATAGCATCGCCTTTAAAATCTCTGCCCGCAATTTATCTCTCCAGGGTAAATCAACCCTCAAGGCCGACCGGTCAACTGCAGCTTTCATAATATATAATTCCCTGGTGGTAATTATTTTTTCTTCATGTAAACGCCCCAATATGCCCATGGCCTGTTTCTGGTTGATGGCGTCCCCCACTAAAATGTAAAGTTCCTTCAACCACTTATAACCGTCCCCCATTGGCACCTTCTCTATCCGAACATAACCGCCGCCACCCCGCTTGCTTTCAATGATAAAACCATGCTTAATGGTAAAACGTGTGGACAAGACATAATTTATTTGCGAAGGAACACAGTTAAACCGTTCGGCTAATTCATTTCTTTGAATTTCAATGGCACCGTCATTGCTGCTGTTTAACATTTTTTTCAAATATGCTTCAATAATATTTGAAATGCTTGACATTTTTCCATATCACCTTCTCCAAAGAAAGTTTGACCTTGACTGACTTTAACTAAAGTATACCACCAAAATACTATTTTTATACAAGTCCAAAATAAACTGATTTTTTAGCTTTTAACCCTTATATTTGCTTATTATCTTAACAAATTTCACCCTCACGCCTATTTTGTATATTTGCAAACAAAAAAACGCCAGGTATTAAACCTGACGTTTTAACTGGCTCCTCGAGTAGGATTCGAACCTACAACCTACCGGTTAACAGCCGGGTGCTCTACCGTTGAGCTATCGAGGAATATAAAATTTCGGCAACGACCTACTCTCCCAGGGCTTATGCCCTAGTACCATCGGCCCTGCAGAGCTTAACTTCCGTGTTCGGGATGGGAACGGGTGTACCCTCTGCGGTATCGTCACCGAAAATATTATTGTCATTCTTTCAAAACTGCACAACTCTTTTAGAAAAGCCTTCTTGGTCAAGCCCTCGACCTATTAGTACCGGTCAGCTAAACACATTGCTGTGCTTACACACCCGGCCTATCTACCATGTGGTCTACATGGGGTCTTAACCTTACGGTGGGAAACCTCATCTTGAAGG
>NZ_JONT01000030.1 GCF_000711975.1 Desulfofalx alkaliphila DSM 12257
CCAATTCAGTGGTGATATGCGCACCATTTACCGTTGCAATAACCGAACGGTCATACAAATCAATGATCGTACAATTGTAGCGCACCTTCCCACCTTTGAGATAGAGATAGGTAAAGTCAACACACCAGATTCGATTCGGTTTTTCGGCATAAAAATTCTGGTTAAGTAAATCAGGAAAAACCTTATGAGCAGAGCCTTTTCTGTAGTCTGGCTTCTTTCTTCTAACGATAGATCTGAGCCCTAGCTCCTTCATGTATTTGTGAATGGTAACTTGACTAAGGACGAATCCATGGGGGTTCATTTAAGGTGATGGTATTATAGTTGTTGTCATGTAATATCTTCATCTGCTGTTCAAAGTTTTCTACATTTAAAACAGCCCCATTATTTATATAAGGGTTTTCTTCTTCTTTCAGTAGGTGGTGGTACATTAACACTGGAATTTCATTGGCAGGTTCATTTATTATATAATTTTTATTTACTCTTGATTCAATCTCAGGTTCAGCTTTAGCTTGCACACAATATTTTAGGAAGCTATTTATAAGCCTTAGTGTAGTATTAGTCATCTTAGTTTCATCGCCATATTTTATGAGCTCAATATCACCAACATCATCTTTTGCAAATGCAACACCGGTAAATGTTAATACTAACATCACTGCCATAAGGATAACACTAAAGCTTTTTTTAAAATTCAAATCATCATCCCCCTTTTCCCTAAAACTCTATTAAACACAATGCTTCTACAGATTATCCTATATTCCTCTGTTGAATTTTGTAGGTTTCGGTCGACTGTCATATTAACTATTTTACTGTACCGATCACGATTATTACTATACACCATACTTTGCCTGCCACTGCTTCATATTCGTAACCTTGATGTTCTTGAAATAGTTAGAAATCTATAAAATACTGTTGTTTACAGAATTTTTTGTAGATATACTATAATTGGTAGGACTATCTTAAACTGACCCGGGGGGTGATGATATGTTGTTTTCACTGCAAGCGCCTAAATCCCTGGTTTATGAAACCTTACAAGGACTCAACTTGTTTAAAGATGTGCCTGCTGACCAGTTACATATTATCAGCAAGGGTTGTAATATAGTCACCCTCCGCAACAACCAACACATTGTATCACAGGGAGATATGCTGCGAAATTTCTTCATTGTTCTTCATGGGGAATTAGAGGTTTATGTTGAAGATGAGTTTGGGGAAAAATTTGTATTGCATCGACTGTTAGCCGGAGATTACTATGGTGATATTTGTTTACTTACCGGGGAACCATCCCATGTAAGCATTAATTCGGCCAAAAGAAGCAAGATTATAATCTTTGACGACGAAGCCTTCCAAAAGCTTATTCAACTAATTCCACAAATTAACAACACCATCATTAAAAATCTCTCATATCAACTAAAGCAAATAAACATTAAAAAGACCTCCGTTAAGAATAAACAACTGGCCCTGTCCAACTTTTTGCTGGAATCCAGAACATATTTAAAGAAACTGGTAGGTAAAAGTAGATTCACTAAAAAGCTGCGTCACATAATCGACGAGCAAGCTAAACACTGTGAGCCTTTGTTAATCACCGGAGAAAAGGGCACAGGTAAGCTTTTGGTGGCCAATCTCATTCATAATAAAAGCATAAGAAAGAAGTTTCCATTTATCGTCGTAGATTGTGAGGAACTGGTTCACGACGTGGAAGGTATTAAATTGCTGGGCCCTCTGTCAAAGGAAACTTCACAACTGTACCAGTTTAGCTACCTTGATTTGGCTAAGGGTGGCTCCCTCTACTTAAATGATATTGAGTTGCTGCCCAAAGAAACGCTATTGAGGTTGTTGAAGTATGTAGACCAACACCGGGATGTTAGAATTATTATGGCCTCCACAGTGACAGACCCCGGCCAATATATTGAAAGAAAAAAAACGGGTATTAATACTGCCTCATTATTTAACAACAGCCTTCACCTCGATCCCTTGCGGAGCAGAAAAAGAGATATTCCCGAACTGATTAATTACTTTGTAAACTTAAAATGTAAAAAATATGAAAAAGAAACTAATATCACCCTTTCCTCGGATGCCGTTGAAAAGCTGCTCTCCCATGATTATCAGCAATCGAACATCCAGGAGTTAGAGGAAATTATAGATAGGGCTGTGCTATTGACAGACGGTGAAGTCATTGAAGCAGACAGTATTATTATTGGCGAAGTAAACCGAAGCCGACCCGGTTTTAATTTATTGGACTTATCAATCTTTAAAGAATTAGTATATAAAAGAACCTGGCCCCAAAGGGTCCAAATGATGGTGACGGTAATATTCCTGGGAGTTCTTATAATAAGCTTTTGGGGAGGACATCAATTCCAATGGATTAATGTATTTACCTGGAAGGTTTTGGGCCCTGCTGTCATACTTGGTGCCCTATTGCTTGGTAGAGTGGTCTGTTCAGTATGCCCCTTTTCCATGCTGGCTGCACTGGCGCAAAATCTAAAGTGTTACAGTAAACAGCTGCCTAAGTATTTAACTCACCACTATTACATAATATTTATTTTCTTGTTTAGTTTAATCTTTTGGTATGAAGAATTTTTTAACATAAAGGACTCGCCATATCTAACAGGGTTGCTGTTGGCCACCATTGCAGCCGCAGCTATTACCTGCGGTTTCATATATAAAGGGCATGTTTGGTGCCGCTATATGTGCCCCCTAGGGGCGATTTTCTCCGTCTGCTCCACCCTGTCACTGGTTGAACTGCGAGCTAAAACGGATGTCTGCCAAAATAAGTGTCAAACGTTTAATTGCTTTAAAGGCAACACCCGGAGCGGCTGTCCTATGCTGCTGCACGCCATGTACATTGACAGTAATATCAACTGTAAACTCTGCCTAAAATGCGTCACAAACTGTCCTAACAATTCCATCACCTTTAGCATCAGGCCACCAGGTCGAGAAATTTGGCAGCTCTCCAACGTCCACGGGGGCATTGCAGCGCTGGTGCTTTTCTTTGCCTTCATGCTGATACCGCCATTAACCATAGAGAGCCTGAAAAACCTTTATCCCGACCACTGGAAACTGCTATTTAACCTTTTTTACTGGCTGCTATTTTCTCTACTGTTAGCAGTGGTTGTTGTATTTCTAAGAAAGCATATTTCCAGTAAGAATTTTACCCCCTACCTGAGAATGTCTTTGGCTTTTGTGCCGCTGTTAACTGCCTCCCATGTCTCTTATCAGTTAGGAGCCAAATTTGATGAATTAAACTCCATATTTATTCAGTTAGTATTTGCCAGCCAAGCTCCGTACCTGCTTACCGTCAGTGCCTGTAACTTTACCCAGTCCCTTCTTATGATTGTAGGACTGCTATTAACATTGTATTGCCTATTTAGAGTTTTCCCTCAACTAAAGCACCGATGGGTTGGTGGCACTGCCTTTGGGTTTAGTCTGGCATACTGTTTTATTATTTTGTTGTTCCTATGTGTTTAAATTGGGGCTATTATCAATTGTTTTTAGAAATTCTTTGATTTTATCCAGTACAACTTCAGGCTGTTCCTCAGTAAGAAAATGTCCTGCCTGGGGAAGTACCACAGACGGTCGGTGGTTTGGTAAAAGTCGTTCCAATACCTTAATAATCCTCGGTGGTGAAGATGGGTCCTTTAGTCCCCAGATAATTTGGGCAGGTACTTGCCAGCCATTAAGCATTTGTCCGGTCTTCAGCAGCATTCTATAAATAGGGTCTGATTTAAGGATTGGAATTTGCCTAATAGTACTTAGCTGGGCCTTTCGATCAGCCTTGCACCTATAAGGATACCCAAATCCCCGGCGGATTTTTTTGGTGAAAACATCCCTTCTGGAAAAAGCTAAGGGCATCACAAGCCTATGTAAGATATTTAGATTCTCTACCATCACTTCACCTATTACTGGGATTCGTAACGGCCAAAGAACTATGTAAGACCAGGGAGGCAGATAAGGGCTTTTTCCCCAAACTTCCGGTACCGAACCACTGTTATTTAAAATAACAAGCCCCTTGACCAAGTGCTTGTGTTCCGCAGCCCATGCCAGACCGACAATTCCGCCAATATCATGCACAACTAAAGTTATTTCATTTAACTCCATCTTTTCAATAAATTGTGCAAGTCGTTGTGATTGGGCCTGTAAACTGTAATCCTCACCGGCGGGCTTGTCTGAATAGCCAAAACCTAAAAAGTCAGGCACTATACAGCGATACTCTTTACTCAGTTCCGGGATAAAATTACGGTAAAGGTAACCCCAGGTTGGGTTACCATGCAGCATTATCAGAACCCCTCCACTGCCCTCATCCAAGTAGTGCATTTTATACCCGGCTATTTCAATAAAATTTGAATGAAAATCAAAGCCCTCCGGTTTCAAACCCTCACCCTCCCACTGTCCAACCTTGACCATACATTGCCTGGCAAATCGGCACTCACAAAGTGCAAGAATAGATATCTATAAAATATCATACTTTCCAAAAGACATCGAGTTTTTTCATATACCTCCATTTCTATGGTAGAAAATACCTAAGTAATTTATTTGAGATTCTAGCAGGAATTATCTGGGGCAAAGGCGAATATTTTTTGTGGACAATATCACTATGGATTCTTACTAT
This sequence comes from Desulfofalx alkaliphila DSM 12257, assembly GCF_000711975.1. Lineage (NCBI taxonomy): Bacteria > Bacillati > Bacillota > Clostridia > Eubacteriales > Peptococcaceae > Desulfofalx > Desulfofalx alkaliphila. The sequence goes on from NZ_JONT01000030.1 coordinate 4,604, forward strand.
TTTTTGATTCTAATAGAATAATGCTCCGAGCCCCTTCAACCTAAAAGATACGTCACATCCACGGTTATCGGGCCGACAGGGTTTACCTGGAAACAGGTAGGCCTCCCATTGTGGAAAGGAGCCTTCATCAGGTCAATTTAGATCCGGTTGGCTTACTTTCAGTCACCCGGATCTTTTTTATTTGAAAGGGGGTTTATGACAAGTTATCATTGCACAATCCTGTAGAAAAATTATAAGGAGGGTAACTTTATGAGAAGACAATTATCTATTATCTTGGCTTTATTACTGTTTATTTCCATTGGTGCGGCAGCAGCCTATGCCGGACAGTCTGATGTAAATGTGGTTGTTAACGACGAGTCGGTATTGTTTCCGGATCAAGGGGCCTTTATTGACACCGATACAAACAGAACTTACGTTCCTATACGGTTTGTTAGTGAGGCCTTAGGTGCTAAAGTTAACTGGGATAAGGACGCCCAAGCGGCCACTGTTACGCTGGGAAAATCCGTTATTACCATGCCTGTGGACAGCAACCAAGCCACTGTAAACGAAAAAAATGTGCAGCTTGATGCGCCGGCCATGCTGAAAAACCAGCGCTTATTAGTGCCGCTGCGCTTTGTCAGTGAGGCTTTGGATAAGGACGTAGAGTGGAACGAAGCCGAGCGAACTGTTTATATAAGTGCGGGACCATTCATTCGAATGGCAAGCACTATCGGACCCATTGACGCCGGAATTGTAGGCACCTTGACCAATCTCTTTGAGGAAAAAACAGGCATTAAAGTGGAATTTGTGGGCGCAGGTACAGGCAAAGCCCTAGAAATGTCCAAAACCGGGGATTTTGACCTGGTGCAGGTGCATGCCCGGGCCCTTGAGGAACAGTTTGTTGCCGAAGGTTATGGCACCGAGCGCATCCCCCTGATGTATAACGACTTTGTCATCGTTGGTCCAAAGTCTGACACCGCAGGAATTAGGGGACTGACCCCTTCAGAAGCCTTGAATCGAATTATGGAAACAGAGTCGTTGTTTATCAGCCGTGGCGACCGTTCCGGCACCCACGTCGGTGAGATGGAACTTTGGAAAGCCGCAGAACTGGAACCCCAGGGCGATTGGTACGTAGTCTGGGAGGGAGGTCCCCAAGGAAATAGCGCCACCCTGCGTTACACCGATGAACAACAGGCCTATACCTTCATGGATCGGGCCACCTACCTTGTTCTAAAGGATGAGATCAGCTTAGATGTTCTGGTGGAGAAACACGAATCACTGCTAAATTTCATTACCCTAATCCCGGTGAACCCGGAAAAATTCCCGCAGGTTAAGTATGATCTAGTGATGCAGTTCGTGGATTATGCAACCTCTATAGAAGCGCAAACGGTAATTGAAAACTTCAAGAAGGATGTCTACGGCGAGTCACTTTTCTTCCCCAATTCTGACCGTTGGCACGCCCATAAAGAGTAATAATGACGATGCGATACCATTTTAAACGCGCCCCGCTTGAAGGGGCGCGTTTTTTAAGTTGATAATCAAATATAAAAAGAATACTAAACAACATATCGGGTAAACTTATTAAAAAAATTAAAGAAAAGAGGGATTGGCATGCATACGCTTAGCCATTTACAAGAGGCTCTACACCAAAAGGAACAGGCACTTATTCAATACGTTCGTTATATGAGGGAATCCCAAGACAGTGATAACCAAGATATGGCAGCACTTTTTTCTGATCTTGCAAAAGCAGAGGAAAAACATATTGCTGTAATTAGAAATCAGGTGGCTAAATATAATAAGGGTTTACTTAATAAATATGAAAGTATAAATGAGTATAATTCACAACACTCCACCTACAGAGACGCACCCGAAAATTGATTCCATATAAACAAACCATCTATTATTAATGATGGTTTGTTTAATTATTGAAAACTATTAAATTGCCTTTAAGGTTTAACTCCTTTATTTTATTTAGCAAGTAATCACGCTGTTTTTCCCTTCGTGATGCAGTTGCCTTTAACTCTTCCAATAAATAATATTCTATTAGTCGATAATCTAATTGAGTATTAGCAACATTTACATAAGCCTTAACCAATGACGAACAGACTTTGAATTTCCACTGGGCAAACATAGGATCATTAGTTAATATGAATGAGCTAATACCGCCTAAATCCCTTTCAGGGTGAGTAATACATATATCTTCAAAATCAATACCGTAAAAATTATCTCCGGTAAATATAAAATTACGCAGGTTTAAGTCTGATTTGCAAAAACAATATTCACCTTGCCTCTCAGTACTGTGTAAATGATAGAGCCACTTAGCAAGGCTATTAACCCAAGATTGGTGGATTGTCTTGGGATTTGTCAATAAATCTGTCAAAAGGATTCCTTCTATATACTCCATAATAATTACTCTGCTGTTGCTCCAAATTATTCGGGGCACCAAAAGACCCTTTTGTCTTAGGTTACATATTATGGCAGTCTCTTGATCGGCTTTTCCATTGACATATTCCTTAATTATATATTTAGACTTCACTGTTTCTCTGTTTATTGTATCCACTAAAAAAACTCTATTTCTAAAACTGAATTTTCGATGGTAATTTAAAATTCTTACTCTTAATAACTCTTCCAGCCTAGACTGCCATTCCATTTTTCGTCTTCCTTATTTTAATAGTAATATCACGATCTGGGTCATAACTGTCTAATTGGGAAAATACCTTTTCTAATCTGCGTTTAATATTTAATTGTTGAAAGTAATCTAAAGATATTTCCTGACTGCCAAGTTTAACAGTAACTTCATTGCTAACCATGCATTCTGAGCTCTTTGCTTTACCCTTTAATATTTGAGATGCTAATGTTCGGCAGCTGCTACCACATTTTTGACAATGCTCAATCTCATTGATAAATGGTAAATAATGGTTCATTTTATCCTCAATAAAATCCACTAGTCTCTCAGCATCTAATAGGGCGTTAAAAACCGGAATACCCTTATAAGTGGTTTTTACATTAGATATACGTCCGGATAAAGCAATTACCAAATCATTTTTGCGCTCCTCAATTTCTTTTTCATTCTTGACACATAGAATTTTCGGGACAAGTGTATTGGAAATCCCTTCCATAACCACATAATCATGGTCAAAAAATGTTAGTATTTTTTCTAAGGGTAGTTTTTGAGGAATTAACACATCTGTTTCCATCAAACCCCTAGCCACTACCATTTCAGCCCCAGCTTGCTTATGCCGCCAGGTATTAGTACCAACAGTATCCAGTGCAAATCCTTCAAAGTGAATATTTTTAATTGAGCCAACCCGATAACCCCTTTTACAGAGTTCGTTAATAATTTTTTCAACAGTTGTGGTTTTACCGGATTGGGTAACTCCAAAAACCGAGAAGACTTTCAAAAAAATCACTTCCTTAATCAACATTAGAAGCCTTTTAAATACTAACCATACGCAGTTATATTCCTGTTGACCAAAGATTTATATACATGATTGGTAATCAAGCCAACAACATAACCGGTTATTAATGCTGAAATCATTAATATTGGCAACAATGTGTAAACAGAGAAATCCTGCATTATCAGGCTAGCCACCAATAGCTGTCCGATATTATGGGTTACTGCCCCAACCATACTAATGTTGACAATGCTAACATATTTTGTTAATAACTCCCACAATAAAACCATCACTAAGGCGCTAAGCAGCCCCCCTGTAATACTAAACAAAAAACTGATTGGATTGCCAAATAGCAATGCCCCCAAGGTACACCTAATAAACACCACATAAAAGGCGTCTTTCCATCCCAATAATAATATTGATAATAATGTAATCACGTTAGCTAAACCCAATTTCACTCCTGGATGTGAGGGTATATAAATGGCACGCTCAAAGATATTTAGGGCCATAGCCAGAGCTACAAAAAGTGAAATTAGCACCAGACGCTTTGTATTCAACTTCTAACACCCCTTAATATTTTTACAAAATAGTGGGTGTGCCCACCGGAAGCCAGTGATTAGTATGTTAACGCGTCAACTTCATTTGATTTGCCCTTTATGGTAATCTTTAACCGATTTGGCGCACAAAAGGCTGTTTGACCGGGCATACTCAGCCAACCTGTTTTTACGCACACTTGATTTGGACAATCTGCTTCTTTAACCCTGACTAATCCATCTTTTATTTCTACTACGTTGAAGTTTCCTTCTCCACCGGTGATGGTAATTTGGCTGTTTTGAGAAACAGACAAATCTACTTCTTGGTATAAGTCACCATCCTTGTAAATCTCCAAGGATAAATTACCATCCAATTTTGGTTGGTCTTGTATTACATAAATAGCTATAATACTGGCGATAGCTAGCAATAAAAGACCTACAGTTATGTATTTATTAACATTATCCATATGTTTTCACCAACAATCGACAGAGTTAGTGCGGCCAAGGTCAGACCTATAGATACTATTGTTACTGTGTAATCCAATAAATTATATTTCAGTACATGCAAGTAGGTACGCTGTGGGTAAACTCTAAATCCCCTTGCCTCCATAACAATAGCCAGTTGATTAGCTTTGATCATTACATTTCTAATTAAGGGAGTAAAAATGTAAGTAAAAACCTTTATTTTTTTACCCCAGCCTACCTTCTGTATATCAACACCGCGTAATTGGATAGCAACCATTGTGTCTTTAGCCTCTTGAACAAATATTGGCAAAAAACGTATGGCCACCAAAACCATGAATGCTATCTCATATGGAATTTTTAATTGCACCAAGGCCAGCACATATTCCCTAGAGTTACTGGTTGCAACAATCATAGCCGAACCCAACAATATTAGCATCCTTAATAAAACACACAGGGTGGTAAATATTCCACCTGTGGTAAGAATATTTACCTCTCCTAAGATAATCAGCGCCTCGCCATGGCTCGTAAAAACACTTTGCACAATAAGGAGTAACAATAATACCGGCATCAGGCGGCGAAATCTGTATATTATACCAAGATAGTTAGTTTTATATATTTGCAGCAACAATAATGTAATAATCAACAATATAAGCAATGGGCCTGGTGAATTATAATAAAGAGCCAGGGTAGACAAACATAACACCACAACTATTTTTGCCCTGGGGTCAAGGTTTTTCACTCTAACACCTCTACAATTGTTCTGTTAACCGGCCCCTTTCGAGGCTAATTATGCGTGTAGCATACTTGTTAATAAAACTTTTATCATGGCTAACCATAAATACACCTCGCCCTGTAGCAAGTATTTTTTCTAAACAGTTCCCTAATAACTGCTTACGATAGGCATCTAATCCAGTGGTGGGTTCATCTAGGATTATTAATTCCGGCTCCAAAGCTAAAGTTGCTGCAATGGCCAAGCGCCTTTTTTCCCCCATACTTAATTGTGTGGGAAAGCTTTGAGCAAGGTGTTCCAGTTCAAAGTAAGATAAATTTTCATTAACCAAGCGCTGCACTTGATGGTCTGGCAAACCTTGGTTCTGTAGGCCAAATCCAATTTCCTCTGCCACCGTTGGGCAAAAGAATTGCCTGTCCGGGTTTTGAAAAACATACCCCACAATGCGACCTATTTGGGCCAAGGTCATTGTAGAAATCCTTTGCCCATTTAATGTGATATAACCACTTGTCGGCTCCAGTACTCCTACCATTAATTTGGATATAGTAGTTTTGCCACTGCCGTTAGCTCCTGTTAAAACGGTGATTCCCCTTTTGTCAATGTTTAAATTGATATTATTAAGTAAGAGTTTTTTCTGTCTGGGGTATTTAAAACTTACATCTACCATCTCTATAAAGGCCATAACCCACCTCCAGGCCTAGGTTACAAGCAACTTATGTCTGGCAAGCAATGCCTTATCCTGTAGGAATAAAGTTGCTTCTTTATCCTCAACCAACATCCCATTATCTATCAGTAACACTCTGTCGGCCATTGCAGAAGCAATTAGATCCTGTTCTACAATAATTACTGTTTTTCCCTGTTGGCGAAGATAAATCAATAAATCAGTAACTTTTCTTTTTGCAGCCGTATCTAACTGGGCCAGCACCTCGTCCAGTACTAAGACAGACGGGTCCAGGGCTAAAACTGACGCCAAAGCCACCAAGTGTTTTTGACCACCGGATAAAGTATTTTGGTTTTCATAACGCAAATCATTAATTCCGACCATGTCTAAAACAGAATCAACCCGTTGCCTGATTTGAAGGGGAGGTAAACACAGGTTTTCCGGCGCAAAGGCAACCTCATCTTCCACAGTGGGCGAAAATAGCTGAGTATCGGGATCTTGAAAAACAACTCCCACTTCTCTGGCCAACCGGGCAATTTTATATTGGCTAGTATCCAGACCGTTAATCAGAACCCGGCCGGTCATTTTCCCACCCATATAGTGAGGGATTATACCTGCTAGGCACAGGCAAAGGGTGCTTTTGCCGCAACCACTTAAACCTAAAACTGCCACCATTGATCCCCGCCCTACACTAAAAGATATGTTTTTAAGAACCTGTTTTCCGTCTGGGTAGCAATAACTAAGCCTGTTTACCACCACAGCACCCATATCAGTTAACCTCCAAGGTGTCAACATATTTTACCGCTCTCATGCCAAACTGATCTCTTAAAATGATAATTCGGAATGGTCCGGTACCACCACTGGATCTGTCTCCCAAGGGTTGATCATCCTGGGCATAAACCAACAGCACATTATCATCTTCCATAATTTCCTCACAGGCAAATACCACCGTAAAATAGTCCATGCCCTTAACAGTGACCTCTTTACTACCCTGCAATATCTCTTCATCCGCCTTAATTAGAACTTCCCGCACCGGTGTACCGGTAAAGTTATAGGTGTTTATTCCTTCACTGGCTGAACGAATGGTTACCTGTCTGGTTACCGCCGGCAGCGCTTTAATCTCTTCCATTGTAAATATTTTTACTTGCTGACCTTTTTTGATAATAGTCAAACTGTCACTTTGCTCATCCATACTCGGCATTAGATATATTAGCGCTACAGCCATCACAATTAATAAACCTATTGACCAATAAACTAACCTATTGTTTATGTTCACCTAGGTATTTACCTCCCCAACCAACTCCACATTGCTTCCTAAATTATTTATGGTGTACTGTTACCATCATCCAGTGTCTTTTGCACAAGTCCTGTTTTTTTCAACTGAAGCAATACCTTATAAGCAATAATACCTCCCAATCCACCAGACAGGGCAGCCACCGTTAAAGCAAGCATTAAGGGCACCAAAGGCAAGCGAAAAAAAAGTATATTTACCAGGGTAGCGCCACAAATATTAGCCGCCATACCAGCTAAAAATGCGCATGGTAAGCAGCAAACTCTATGTCTTATTAGCCACAGTGCCAGGTCAATGGTCACGCCGGGCAATGTATAACTAACTAACGTCATTACCCCATGGGAACCAAAAAGACCCGTACCAAATATTAATAATGCCTGTACAAAGCCTATTAAAGTGGCCGCTCCGCCTTTTCCTACAAGACCGGCCCCCAGTACCGGCCACATCATATAAAACCCGCCTGCCACAACCCCACCGGGAATAAGCAACGGCCCAGTTATAATATGGGCAATGGGCACAATAATTGGCTTGGTAGCAATGCCCATAGCCGAAATCATGGCAATAGTAATTAAGTCTAACACCGAAAATCTAGCAATAAACTTTTGCCATATCATTTTTTACCACCCACTTTGCAAAGTAGGTTAATCATTGAGTTATGGTCTTGCTTCTTCTAGCGCATCTTCAACTGCTTCAATAACACCTTTACAGGTATAAGTGGCACCGGATATCACATCCACTTCGGTGGATTGACTATTAATAATCCCGTCAGTTATTTTGATAAATGCTTCTTCATAATAACCACTGGTCTCTGAATGCTTTACAACATCGATTTTAATTATCTGTCCATTGGCAACCTCAATTTTCACCCTCAGCCCTGGGGCAAAACCTACTCCTGTGCCGTAGTAGATCCCATCATGATAGATATTGCGGGATATTATGCTACTATCGGCAGTACCGCTGGCACCCAAGGTGCCGTTATACCCAACACCTAAATAAATGCCAAAAAATAATAAAAAAGCGATCGTCAAATAAGGATACGGTTTTAATCTTTTATTCATGAAGGTCATTTCAAGGAGAGTTGTTCCTCTGGAACAATTATCCCCAGTGCATCTCAGGCAACCAATACATTCTGCTAAATCTATACTCCGCTGTATACCGGGTTTTAAATTTACCGGGCATTGGATTGAACAGTTGTAACAATTATTACATATTATTGCCCCTTGTCTTTTTAATCTAACAAGGCCGGTGCCAACCAATATGCCTTGCAGAGCACCCAACGGACAAAGATAACGACAAAAAAATCGTTTGATAAAAAATGCCCCGATAAGAACCAGCAATAATACCAGAAAAGCATAGGGTATTTCTTTAAAAGCACCGGGTAATGCTGGAATATTGGCAAATGCGATCCAGGGATCAAAACCGGTCAATACACATGTTCCTACAAGTATTTTTGAAAAAATAATAAAGAACAGTACAAAATACTTAATGTAGCGCAGGAAAGCATCAGTTTTTGCGGGCAACTCATAATCTTTCTGATTGATATAATCGTTTAGTGAACCGAAGGGACATATCCAACCACAAAAAAAACGGGTGCCCAGTAGTGCCAGTATGATAATGGCAGTGGCCAATAAAAAAGACGGCGTAGTATAATCTAACACATAGGTGCTATCTATCAGCCAATGATACATCATTCCTAACCCACCAAAGGGGGTTAATGTATGTATGCTGAATAGCTTGAAGTCTATTATTCCGTTTAAATATAGCCTGTAAATAATAAAAGAAAGGCACACCACCGCAAATATTAACAATTGGACTCTCAGGCGCAATTTTTCTATCTTGCTTTGCTTCCTAGTCAACTAACTACACCCCGATAGAATTAGGTTAGTTCATTTATTTCTAATAGATCATCTAATTGAACTAAGCCATTAACATCCTGGAGGAATGCTATAATCTTTCCATCACCTTGGTGTACTAAAACGCATTTGTCTAAATCTCTTCCGGAAATTTCAATTTTTTGTCCGGCAGTATTAACCAATTCAAACTGTTTGTCCTGAGGGGTTATAACCCCCACACCAATCAGTACGCTATGCAAATTCATACCCTTTTGCCCATTGAGTTCAGCTAACCCCGTTATCTTTTGCATCTCTTGGGGAAAAATAACAGCATCCTCTGTGGTGGAAAAATAAGCCATGTTCTTTACATTCATACCTAGTTTAAAGTTTGGGGCGATATTCATCGGGGCACCTTCCCCGGATATTTTGATATAATAACGCTGCCTAACCATGTTTATCACTTCATTTTTTAACAAGCCGTCTGATGATACCATGGTGAAAAAGCCTGCGGTGTTGACATTATCAAATTTAGCAAGTATCTTACCAATCTCTATGGCCTCATCCTTACTACCATAGTATTCGTAGAGATATGGTTCAATATCTCTGGTTAAGGGTTCAAAGATTTTAACAGATTTAACATCCTTTTCAGCGATATCAGAATATAAATCAATGTTTGAAACCATTCTTACCCAGTAAACACCCATTTCATCGGGGACTACCACGCGAACTGGCTCATCTTCTTTAAGTATTTCTTCACCGTTCACTTTATGGGCCAGAATAATCCGGCGCTTTTCCAATAGCTCCTTGGGCATAAGCGCATAGTAACCATCCCTACCGGTGACCCCAATCCCTTGATAGTCAGCTAATTTTATACCGTGCCTTTTTAACACTTCGCTAAGCAATGGCCCTTCGGCCACTATGTTTTCCCTGGTACCACTGGTCCTCATTAACACTGTGGATTCCTTCACAGTAGGGTGCTTTTTTAACTCATCCACCGTAATCCTAATGAACTCATCAGTTCCCCAATGAACAGTGAAGCTGTTTTCATCTCGGACAATTAGCTTATCCACCACTGCCGGCACCGCAGCCATCCTTTGGCCATTCTTTAAATAATTGTAGGCTCCGATAGCTGAGTTTACACCGTTTACAACTGCCTGGCTACTTATGGTGGCCCCGGTTATTTGCACAATATCACTGGGGTTTTCCGGATCAAGCACCACCAAATTTAAGTATTCGCCCAAGCTTTTACCTTTAAACCGATCGGTAAACCACCGCTCAGAAAGATACTCAGCGTATACAGGTGTTTCCACATGTTCCAGTACTTTAATCCCTTTCACTTGATCGGCGTACCCATCAACAGTCACTGCAATTGTCATTGGCCCATTATAACCTGATGTTTTAACAATAAATCCATAACCAATTACATTTTGCTGTTCATCTTGGACTTGATATATATTTTGCACCGCGGGAAAATTATCCTCAACATAACCCGGCTTAAAGTCGCCAGTTATTTCCTGGACATTTACTTTTTCAGTGTACAGCCCAGTAATTGCGGAAATAGCACTTCTTCCACCGGTTAAAAAGCGGGTAAATACAAAGATTAATACAACAAACGCCACAAACAAACCAAGGTAAAGCCTCTTTCTGTCCAAATATAACCACTCCCACCACCTAATCTACTTTGATAGTCTTCACCTTTGCCACCCAATTCTGCTTGTTAATGTCACCTGGTTCCTTTTGACCCATAACTAAGCGGAAGGGGTATTTTGTTGGGTCATAGGCTCTACCATCCTCTTCCCAGGCTATAATCATTATGTATTTTTTCTCTGGATTATGCTCATCAATATAATCATCTCGCTTCACCTCGGCAATGGTATAAGTGACAGCATAACCATCCACTGAGATAATCTCCACCTGCTGAGCACTATCCTTTATTCCGACCTTGTTTAATAACTCCCAAAGCGAAACACCTTTAAAAGAAAAATATTGTTCCGTACCCCAATTGTTCAGAGAAAAATAATCATCTTGAACAATTTCTAACTGCATCTCTTGAAGTTCTCGCAAGGTGAGCCGGATGGTGTCGGATACCCCGCTGCCTTCGATGGTAAGTACACTTTCTACATCAACAGGGTCTGCTTCGCTAACCGGTGTTTGGCTACTATCTCCACCGCCACAACCAGCTAACAGCGATATCAATAATAACAGTGCAGTTAGTATTAAAAATAATTGCTTAGTTTTTTTAAGCAATTTATATATGCCCCTTTCCAACTCAAACGTTGATGAATAAAGTTAACAAGGTAAAATAAAATACAAAGTCGTCTTTTTTGTATTGGGCGCGATGAATCGCGCCCAATACAAACGTACTTTTGTAGAAAATGTATGTTATAGATTATCTATTAATTGTTATTTCTTTGGTAACCGCATCATAGTCCACTGTGGCGCCTAAAGTCTCACTAACAAACCGCAAGGGAACAAATGTGCGACCGGGCAGCACCACTGTGGGAGCACAGTCAATTACTTTTGTTTGCCCGTTAACTAATACGTTATTAGAACCAATAGTTAACATAATATCTTTGCCTCCGTCGGTGATGTTCACCTCACGGGTCTCGGCATTCCAATTAACTTTGGCTCCCAAAGCTTCGCTTACAAAGCGTACAGGTACCAGCGTCCGATTTGCTTGGGTGTCAACATAAGGCGCGGTATCCATAGTGTAGGCATTACCATTTACTTTGGCTGCCACCTGACCGACGGTGAGCTTAATTACTTTTACTGGCTCTTTAATTTCTTCACCCTTGACAGTGCTAAAAACAGCAAACTTAGTCAAGTGGTTAACATGAGTAATGGCATACCATTTGCCGTTTTCTTGCACTATCTCGGTTTCCAACGGTACCCACTTCTCCGTTACCTCATCATAGTAGTGCAGCACCGGCTGTTCATCGGCTGCTATTTTAGATGCATTGTAGGCAAGCTTAATGGTAATAGTGTTGTCACCAAAGTTTCTACTGCCTGTGGTGGTAATTTGGTAAACGTCACTACCCAGCTTAACCCGCATCCCTTCTGGTACAATTTTGTTGGCTTCACTTTGTGTCAGCTTGTTGGCGCTAAATGTGGCGTTGCCTGGCAGGGCACCGGCAGGGATTTCTACGGTAAGTTCTTCGCAATCAACAGTTCCCCCGGTTGCAGCTATGATGGATTTACTGACTTCGGTTTCAGATTGGCTAGGTGTAATGGTGCCGCCACCGCCGCCTCCACCGCCTCCGCTAGAAGAACTCGTCGTCACAGTGATTTTTGGCCCGTTTGTGCTCCAGTTGTTGGCCGCATCCCCTGCTTCTACCTTAAAAGTGTAACTTGTACCGGCGGTAAGCCCGGTGACATTGTAGGTTCTGTTTGCAACAAAGCCGATTGTTGCAATCTCAGTACCATTTTTATAAATTTTGTATGCTGTAACTCCCACGTTATCAACAGCAGCACCCCAGGTTAATGTTAGCCCATTCCTGGTCACATTGCTTGCACTCAATGTGCTGCTAGACGGCCAGGTTGGGGCTTCGGTATCAACCGGTGCCCCTGTTCCCACGGTCAAAGTTTTATTAGCTACATTAGTACCTTCACCAACAACAACCGTTAATACACCGGTAACATCTGCTGGTACTTTGAAATCAATGCTGTAATTACCGCTGGCATCGGCTTTTTTTGCATCAAATACCACTATATTCTTGTCAGCATCAATTATTTTAATGGGTACCCAGGAATTTGGAATCGTTTTGCCGGCGGCCGTAACACTTTCGCCAACTGAAGCTGTATTTTTATTTAAATTCAAACTAATATCTGCACCATTGGCTACTGCAATAGCCGGAGCACATATTAGTAGTAGCAAAACTATTTGTATTAATACTACTATTCTGCGCTTCATTTCGGTCACTCCTTTAAGGCAAATTTCATCTTAACATAGATTGATCGCAACCAATTATATTAAGGTTTCAGTTGACCCATTGCGGGTTTGATAAATCTAAACCTTACAAAAACCAATGAGATGGGATGGGTTAGTTTAGAATATAGCACTACTGTAGAATTATGGGGTTATAGCCTGTTGAATTGCTTAGTTCATTAACAACGTAAACCTTAATCACGTCACCCGGTTGAACATTAAAACCAGCCTGGGCAGTATCAATCACTTCTATGTCAAAATCAGCTCTGGTGGCGTTAATTGCTAACTGACCACCGTTTCTTAAATGTGTAAATACTACGGTTTCTTCACCATCGTGGACAATAACCGGTTCAATGCTTATTGTGAAGTATTTAAACCCAGATATACTGTCGTTAACGGTCATGGTATTAATACCATCTTCAATAGTAGCGACATAAGCAGCATCATCCACCGGAGTTAATTCATATCTTGGCTTCAACGGTTGAGTAACTTCTACTCCGGTAATCAATGTCATCCGATTAAGCCAGCCTGAACCATCGTCATAGTTGCGGTAAATTCGGATGGTGGAGGATTTGCTACCGTCTTTGCTCTTATCTTCAAAAACCTCATCATTAATCATGTAGGTTACTAAATACGCGTCATCTATGACATCCTGCAAGGTTACACTATAGCTATCATGGCTATAACCGTCGGCAGTCACAACGTCTATCTCACTAGTGGGGTCGGTGATGCCGGCATCAGCAAGCACTTCAGCCAGTAGCACTCCCGTGCAGTTATCTGTTACTGTCTGCCCTGAGGAAGTATAAATGTATTCACCTGTGGTTATACCAAAAGCTTGAAGTTGGCTTAATGTGTATTCCTTCAAGCCTCCGTACACTCCGTCACCGGCAACTGTGAACACTACCGGCTCTGACGAGGCCTCAGTTACTGTTACGGTGATGCTGTCGGTGAAATTGCCTTCGTTAGTAGTAACGGTAATGGTGGCAGTTCCGACACCAACGGCGGTGACCAGCCCATCTTCATTGACGGTGG
>NZ_JONT01000031.1 GCF_000711975.1 Desulfofalx alkaliphila DSM 12257
GCTAATGTCCGGGAATTCTCGAAGCCAGCTAAGGATAACATCCTGGTATTTGTCTAGCTTTTGTGAGCGTCTACCACTTTGTTGCAATAACTCAGCATATCCTTCAGCATCCAACTCCCAGTACTTGCTAACAGTTTTTACATTAATGCCTAACTGTCTGGCCACTTGGGACTTATTAAATCCCTTGTTTCTAAGTTGATAAATCTGAGTATACATTTTCCACCTCACCATTCTATTCACTCCCCTTCAGTCTGATATAAATATACCAGTTGACTAAAGAAGAATGGTATTGTGAACTGGAAAAAATCATCCGTTTTTAATGGCCAAAATTCGTCCCTTTTAGTTTACCACTTACAGGGGTTTTATGAAAATAGAAAATCTTATTTAAATCTATTAGTTCTATTATTTGAATCAAAAAGATATGATGAGATTTTAGCATATTGTAGTAAAGAGTTTGTAGTGGACAGTATATTTTATGGCAACAACATTAGTTCTCTGAAACGCAATTTTGAGATATTAATAAAAACTGCTTGCATTCAGAAGGATTATGGCTCCTTAATTGTTTGTACTGAGTTAAGTAATATGATTTATAGTTTAGAATATTCCTTTGATGAAAATTCAGAGTTATATTATTGGGCATTAGGTTTGATTCACGGTTTTGATACGCTTAGAAATACATTATTATATGAAGGCAAAATGGCTCTTGATCTGGATAATGGATTGAAAGTCTGTTATCTATGCTCAAAAAATGATTTTATTCCGGAATGGGCTCCATATATAGAATTATTAGTTGAATCTAAAAAATTAAATTCAAAAAATAGAAGCAGTTTAGAAAACGAATTAGAAGATTATAGATACTATATTTGTGCATGCTTAGATATGGATTGGAAGATGGAAGGTGTACTTTCTAATATTTGCAGCAAACAAGCGTTTGAATATAGAAAAATAGTAATTGAGGAATATCATAGAAGGGACTTGCTTGATAATCTTATTGAGATTATTAGAGTGATACCTAATAACAAATATTGGGAGCAAAGTCTATCTAATTATTTAGGTAATGAAAGCATTGATGTAAGTTTTATAACATCTGCATTTGAAAAATTAAAAGTTTCAGATTCATATTCTGAAGAAACAATGTCATCATTAAGGTTCTATGTAGATAACATTAAATACATAATAAAGCATAAAGAGCGTGAGTTAGATAGGTTCATTGATGAAATAAAGGATCGAAATTGGTATTATAACTGGTTGATATTTATTGCTGAAGTTAACAGAGTTATTCTAAAAAAAGATTCAAACAATAAAGATTTTGAATCTAATCTTTGTGATGCATATTTATGGCTAATTAAGGATGTAGCCCCTTTCAAAGGAAAACCCAGGACATGTGACCTATACAATTATGAAAGTATTATTTATGAAACAATCAAGTCACCAATGGCTTATATAAAAACAAAAGAAGCATGGAAGAAAATAATAGAAATTATTTCGACAATGTCTGCAGAAACCATGACTTCATTACAAGGATCAACAGGAGGGCCATTGCCAACATACAAATTATTAAATCTGTTCTTAGAAATTGCAAATGAACATAATAATAAAGTTCTTATGGATATTTTCAATGAAAAAATTTCAAGCGAAGATAAATATAGATTTTATTCTTATCTTGCAGATTACAGTTTCAAATATGCTATTCTTCTATCTAAAGCCAGAAAAGAGGATGAAGCACAGAAACAATTTAGAGAAGGTGTAAAGTATTTATTGTCATACTCCTTCCGTAAGGATCGCACACTAAGTCATCTTCTTGATAGTGTAGAAAGCACATATATGGTTAATAAAGAGAAAGGTCTGCAAAATATATTAAGGTTGAAAACATTGGCGGATGCTGTTGTATACCATACAGATGGCAGAAGCACCAAAACATATCAACGTGAATGGTTTGAAATTCTTGCTAATACAAATATAAGCATTGCATTAACATATTTAAAAAATGAACTTACTTCATATGTGGCACATTGGGTATTTGAAGATAGTTTGGAGTATTTATTGGTTGCATGTAACAGTGAGATTTCACCTAGAATAGAGAATGCGATATATAAAACTTTCCCCAATAAAACTTCCGAAAGGTTCATTGAAGTATATGTTAATAACATTGAATGGCTAATCGATAATAACTTTTTGCCTCAGGCAAGAAGGTCTGTTGCTGAATTAGTAAGCCGTTTTGGAATTGAAGGAAAGGTACATATTTATAATTATAGTTTGGCACAACGATTAAAAAAACTATGTGAGATGTTTAATATTGATTGGTATGATAATATTTATTCAAATATCGAAAGTTTAAAGGTCAGAAACTATTCGAAAAATAATCAAATGCAAGACATGTCTATTAGCCGATTGAGTTTTGATGAATTTACTAATGAAGATTTAGTGCTTTATATTAAGGAGAATGGTATTAGAAATGGTGATTGGCAAGGACTATACTACTACTTAAGTAAAATCCAACACTTAAATGATGAATCTAAAATGTTTTTAAGTAGTTTAATTAAGAATTGTTTTGACAGAATTGATGATGAATTTTCAAAGAAAAAACTAATAGATATTTTCGACAGCCTTGAGTTGAATAATGAAATAAAGGCATTTACTTTCATGCAGATGTTCTTGGTGCATAGAGATGGTTGGTATAGTAGATTTACAGAGACTGAATTATTTAAAAGAGCACACGAATATGATTCTCAAGTGGCTGAAAAACACTTTTTTGAGTACATCTATAATAATTTATGCACTGTTGATTACTCATTAGCGGTTGGGGGTGAAATAATTAACTCTTTAACAGCGGTAGATAAAGAAAATGAAGCCATATTAGATTACTGGGATAAACTTTTTGATATTATAAATTATAGATTGTCTGGTCAGACTGATTTTGATTGGAACCATATAATAACTAAATCAAATCAATTCGATGATGAGGAAAAACTAATATCTATACTTTTAACCAGGTTAAAATACGGAGAAGCAAATAGATATAAATGGATTATTTCTGAATTAGATGATTTGCTAAATGATAAACATATAAGAGAAAAGTTTGTAAAACCTTTTATTCAATTCCTAAACGAAAGGGAGAAATATATTGATTATGCATTAACTATTCTGTTAGTACTCATAAAAAATCATTTTACAAATGATGAAATAGAGAAGTCTGGAATAAAGGATTCACTGAAAGGTATAAATACAAGCGGGAATGCATTAATTGATTATTTGATTAGAGTAATCCTTAATATAGACAAAAATAGAATTTATTTAAATTATAGTCATAAGTATAAATATGATGATGAGAGGACTAATTATTTTATTGACCAAATTAAAGGGATTGATAATAGGCTATCGCTATTAGAAAAGCGAGGTGTAGATATTGGCATTATTATTCATAACTATGTACAACATATTTTTTGCACTGAGTTTGTAGAAAAGCATCGGGAAATTTTATTTGATAAAAAATATAGTACACTTGTGCCGAATGTTTATTACTATGATATATTAACGAAATATATGGCAAATGAAATTGATGAATTTATAAATAATTATTCGGGGCATGAATATTTAAATGAAATTGAAGAGGAGTTATTTGGTATTGTACTAGATAATATAAGGTTAATAGTCGCACAAAATAATTCTATTATACCTAGGCCTAAAAATCTAAAACTACCTGAATATGTTGATGATAATATATCAGAAGTAGAATTAAGTGACTGGATAAGAATTGCTTATTATGAAAAATGGTTCTACAATTTTGGTGAATATAAACAAAACTTTGGTGAAAACCTAAAAGCAGTAACAATACTTTCTGGAATAGGATTTCATGAAAGAAATGAAACAATACCTTTCTATAGTTTAAGAGACGAATACACTTTATTCGATGAAAATTATGTTAGATATATTTTTTTAAACAATTTATCCAAATTAGAGTATTTTCTTACTTCAAATGTTACACTCCGTGAAGAGCCGTATTTGACTTATAAAATGAGACAATATTTAGGTGTTACTAACGAAGTTTTATATCTTCTAGGAATAAAAATAATAGAAGATTATGATGGGATTGTTGGAGTTACCAAAGATGGAGAGATTGTCTTAAGATTTTCTAGGTGGGATGTATGTTTTCAAGATCCAGACAATGATGCAGATAGAATCCCATATTTAATAGGTAGTCAACTACTAATGAAAAAAAGTAAATTTCTTGAATTATGTAGGTTGGTTAGGAAAAAACCATATCTGTATACAAATAAAATTGATCTGCATATGAATGATTAGTTAAATGTTCCTTGTTTATTTACACTCGAGTTTGTTTACAATTACAAAGTTTGCTTATCGCAATCGCCAACCGTCATGGGGTACATTCCCTTTGGCGGTTTTTTGTATTCAAAAATAGATATAGAAATAAATAAAAATATGCTAAACGGACGTAGTTGTAATCCCTCGAAAGCAAGTAGAATTCCGATGTGTAGGTGGTTTCGATATTTCCTCCCTAAGGTTATACCCTGCGTATGAATACTCATTACCTTCCACGAGCAAACTTTGTCATTCTTCACTGCTCACGAGCAAACTCGCTTGTCATTTTCTCATTTTTTATATATTTTTTTATATTTTTTAAGGTAATAAAACCAGCGAGCAAACTTTGTCTCTCAAAGTAACTTATGGGCGAGAAGCATTGCAACCACTCGCTTACCAGACGAGCAAACTTTGTCACTACGTGAGCAAACTTATTTGTAACTGGACAAGAGGTGTCGACATACACACGAGTTTGTTTACAATTACAAAGTTTGCTTATCGCAAGCGCCAACCGTCAGGGGGTTCATTCCCTTTGGCGGTTTTTTGTTGTGTAAAAAAGCATATAAGAATGTATAAATTATTAAATCCGGACGCAGTTTTAATCCCTCGTAAGCCTGTATAATTCGTATGTGTAGGTGGTTTCGATATTTCCTCCCGTAGGTTATACCCTGCGTATGAATACTCATTACCTTCCACGAGCAAACTTTGTCATTCTTCACTGCTCACGAGCAAACTCGCTTGTCATTTTCTCATTTTTTATATATTTTTTTATATTTTTTAAGGTAATAAAACCCGAGAGCAAACTTTGTCACTACAAGGGAAGAAACAGCGAGAAGCCTTGCAACAACTACATTTCATCACGAGCAAACTTTGTAACTACGTGAGCAAACTTATTTGTAACTGAACAAGAGGCGTTGGCTTATTTCAAAACTACAAAGAATATTCACGAAAAAGAGCGTCAGACTGGGAAACCGGCCTGGCGCTTTTTATTTGTGAAAAACAATATCCTCCCTATGCATATGGTAGCTACATAGGGTCCAAAAAGCAGTATTAACGCTTAATAAAGGCGATAAAAAGGGGCCTTTCGATGGAGTTAAAAATAATAAATCAAGAATTATCAATAAGCAAAGTAGCAGATTTATCACAAGTAGATTATTCAGATAAATTTTGTTTTATTGGCAAGACAGATGAGGAGTTATCCTTGGTGTGCAGCACAGAATTAGAACTCCAAAATGCAGTTGAATGTGATAATGGCTGGAAGGCCTTTAGAACAGAAGGGGTATTAGACTTCTCTTTATGCTAATTCTTTATTGTCACTCGCCACTGGACGGCATATTTTAAATTGAAGCCCCCTTGCTTTTGGCGAGGGAGATGTAAGAGGGAGGATTAAAAACATGCTAAATTATAAAAGACTAAAGTTTTGGGCATTTGTTTTTTTAATTGTTTTTGTAACAGTAATTGGAATTGGATTGATGTCAAATCCTAAAACTGTAGGAATAATCGGAGACGCAGATGAAACAACTGTTAGCCCCCAAAATGGAGTTGTAATAGCTGAGTCAGACAGGGTCACATTATATGCAACTAATGTAAAAGAAGATATGTATGAAGGAATTACTGTACTAACAAAGGATAAAAGCAAGACATTTTCATGGGTTAATGTGATGAATCCGACTTATACACCAACCATAACTATTACAGATAAAGATAATGATGGTAAGGACGAAGTAATTATTATATTAACAACAGGGATATGGTACTGGCCTTTTACAGCAGGAAACCCATATTTTAAATATGGAGGACTTAAATGAAATCAATCTTCAAGACCCCATTGAGGCAATCAATAAAAAAATAACTTCGACTATTGCTAAGAACGAAGGTAATGTAGAGGTGACAATAAAATGGGATGGAAGTGTTATTGAAAAAAGATACAATGAATCAGATGCCGGTATATGGTTTGATAAAGTTACATTCGGTTTAATTATTAAGTATGAAATTATTGCCAACAAGATAACTGCAAGTGTACCTGGCGCTGTATCTCCTTCAGAGTTTCCCGTAACAGTACTTGTTGAATATGGACCAGACCTTGAAGTCGATACTATTTCAATCCATGATTGATATTTTCCGTCTACCCATACAGTCAAAAGTGCCGTGGATATGTTTATAAGAACGGACACACTCAAATGACATTCGTTCTGTCATATCAATCCATGTGGAGTGTGTAACATTGATGTCAAGAGTTAAGAAATAAAAAACTGAAAAGCTTGTAAATAAAGGGTTTCCAGACATTTAGCTTTTCTCAAGGCCGATCTGCCGGATGTGGCAATGTCAGGGAACCCTTAATTTTATTGCTTGTGGGAACATATCAAAAACCTTGAAAATTTATAGTTGAGTTACCAGATTAGATAACTGCTTATTTTTCAAGGGGTTGAGGATATAGGATGGATGTATTACTGCTTATTATCTTTATGCGATAAAACACATGATTATAATAACATCTTTTCTACTATTGCGTTCAACTGTTTTGATATGTTGGAAAAGTCAGTATTCAAGTCCAAAGTTTTAACGCTAATACGATTACCGCCGATAATATAATCGTTGTCCGGTACAATATCTTCATCAGTTTTGGCATAAAGCAAAAGGCCGCTTATATTTCCCGAACGAGCTAAATCCATGTTTTTTACATAAGTAAATATCTGATACAAATTGTGAGAATGGATTGTTTGGCTGTTGAACAAGCTGTTTATCTGCATGGTCTTCTCATAGTATTTTGTGTCTATAATGAGTGTTTTGCCCCGATATCGAAGAGTTATATCTGATTTCATAGTAGGTAAATATTCTATTTCTCCACCGTCGACATCCCAGTCAATAATGGTGGATGAAGCATTAAACTGGGGATAATGCCTACGATAATATTCCAACACAAATTTTTCATAAAGCCTGTGCATACGCTGGTCGTCTACATAGCGGGCCAACTTTCGGGAACCGTCCTGCTCGGTCATTAGCATACCTTCGATAACTAGATAGCAGATATTCAGCAGCATTTTATAGGTGGCATTATTCCTATGGTATCTGATACTCGACCATTGAATTCTGCGCGGATTTATTTCATCAACATTACTGAAATAAAGCATTGTTTTCCTTAAGGCTTTTTTATGCTGCGTTGATACTTCCGGACAGCGTATCAAAAGCATTGCAGTGGTTTTGAGAATTTTATTCAAGTAACTGTTTTCTGTAAACTCATCATAATCACAGACCAGTTTCTTTTTAAGCATGGAATTCTGTACAATGGAGGCTGAGACATTGATTTTACCTGCAGGTGAAATAACGGCTTTTGTTTTGCTGATATACTCCCTACTTAATCCCCTTTTGATTTGGCTGGCGATACCTTTGGAAAGAATTGCTGCAAATAAATCAGAAGTATATTCGAAATCTTCAGTTGCTACTTGTTTATAGCCTTCTTCATTTAAGACATGAAAAGCATAAGCAAGCATATAGTATATATTTTGAATTCTAATCATACAAAGCCTCACTCAGCCTTTTTGTCCACTGTTCTATTTTGGATGGTTCGTCAAACCAATATTCGTTTAAAAGAGGCAACAATTCATACTTAATAACGGATTCCAGCCATTCGTCGGTTACCTCACTATTTGTGCACAGATAACTGTGTCCAATTCTGAACCCACTGCCAAGGGATTCATCCTTGCAGATAAAGTCATTCAAAGCTTTAATTTGCTCAACCAGGGCATTAAACTTGGGGTTGTTTGCTTGCTGTATAATTTTTTTAAACCCTTCAGAGTCAAAAGCAGGCTCGAGTTCAAAGAAAGCGAATCTTCTTCTCAAAGCATAATCGATTATGGCAAGGCTGCGGTCGGCAGTATTCATCATACCGATAATGTAGAGATTTTTGGGAACAGAAAATAACTCGTTGGAGTAAAGAAGGCGTAGTTTTTCACCGCGTTTTTCCTTTTCTATAAGCATCATCAACTCACCAAAAATTTTGCTTACATTGCCGCGGTTAATTTCGTCAATGATAAAGAAATAATCCCGTTCATCGTCATCCTGTGCTGTTTTGCAGAACTGGTAAAAAGGCCCGGGGGTAAGCTCAAATCCGTCTTTGGTTGGCCGGAATCCCATAATAAAGTCTTCATAGCTGTAACTTTGATGGAATTGAACCATCATAACCCGGCTTGTATCTTTTTGCCCCATTATGGAAAAAGCAAGTCTTTTGGCAGCAAAAGTCTTACCAACGCCGGGCGCTCCTTGCAGGATGATGTTTTTCTTGGTTATTAAGAGATTAACCAATGTATTATAACGTTCGGCATCCATGAAAACTTCACTGAGGAAGTTATCTTCGGTGTAGGACTCATACACAATTTCTTTTACTTCAATATCTACAGAGTCATCATCAATAAAGAGCGCTTCTAGTTTTTGTACATAATCAGTATAAGGAGTTATGTCGGTAAGGGTTTTCATGACAGCTTGTCCCGGGTGTTCCCACTCCCCGTTATGTGTCCATTTGATTTTACGAATATGTTTATACTCATCGCGGTCTGCATCAAAAATATAGCCGGATTCAACTATGCCGCGTCCGATTACTTTATGCATGCCTTTTTTTGCATAAACAATATCGCCGACTTTAATCTCATTAGCAAACTGCCATGTGGCAAGGGCTGAGTTAATATATGAGTATTCAGCGCCATACAGTTCCTTCATTTTGGCTTTCATGGCATCTTTGCTGGGGTATTGTTTAAGGTCACCTAATTCATCCCATCCAATACCCATAATTCCTTGAGAGTAAAACTCTTCCCATTTGGAAGAATTGCTGCCGGGGGCATAAATCCAGTATCGTCTTAAAGGGGCTGATGTTTCATCTGAATTCTTTGGCTCTATACGTATATAGGTGCCGTTGATAATGCTGTCTATAACATCGGCCTGCTCGGAAGTCAATCTAGAATTTGTTACATTTGGGAAAGAAATAATATTTGCGTTTTTTAGGCGTTCATCCGCTAAGAAATCTTCTCTCTTAATAACAGCATCCGTTATTTTTTGGGTAAGTTCAATATCTACGACAAGACGTTCTCCTGTACTTATATCGCCAGAAAGATCATAGGGGTCAGGCTCATTATTTTCCCTGATTTCTGGGTCACAGAGAATAACTCCTGAAGCAACAATGCCACCCTCAGGGCCTGAAACCCATATATAAGCGCGATCGCCTTTTTTAATCTGATTATGGTATTGCTTTACGCTCCATGTTACAACATCAAGATCCTTAATAGCACCCATAACATCATAGTATTTGGGATTACCTTGAAAAATCCAGCCTATTTTTTTATTAGCGGTTGAAGTGATATTATTATTCCGTGCTCCCGAAGTTGTTGTAGCCCATGCTATGTGGGACAGTTCGGGAAAACTGTGATAAGGACTGTCGCTCTTTGCAAAGATTTCTTTACATACAGTAATGAGATCTAAATAGGTTTTTGCACTTGGAAGCTGCTTCAAGTTAGAAATTTTGGTAATATTCGCGTAATAAGGAGAGCTATCCTGTGTCAGATAACTTCTGTTACGATCATCAAGGTTTAAGTAGGAAAAGGGGCGTACCCAATACAGTCCCATAGTTAAATTCCACTTAATTCCAAGTTGCTTTCTTACTTTATCATAACAGGCTATAAATGCTGACTTGGAGACTTCTGACGGATTGTCTGCATAGTTTAATCCGGCTTCAAATGTGTCCCATAGGTTGGGAATGTCATCTTCTTTTCGCTTACTTTTACCGGCGAAAAACCAAGCCTTCATGTTGTTAAGTAGCGGAATGCCGTCAAATTCTGTAGGCACTGAAGTCTTAACACCGAGTTTACTGCCAATGCCTTTCATCAAAGCAATACGATTTTCATTGGAAATTCCTTTATTGAAACAGCCAAATACGGTAAACGGGCAAATATCGTCAATCAGCATACCGTCCTTTTCTATAAACGGATAGCGCAATCCTAAATCGTTATAAACGTCTTTTAACAACTCAAGAAGGTGCGAACGATTATTTTTATATGGCAACAGTTTATCAGCAAACTCCATATAAAAAGAAGTCCAGGCAAATTGATTTTTTAATTGAATATTTGAATCCATATCTTTGCACCTCTAATCATCTAATTATAGGCAATCCGTATTTATGAAACGCCGCAATCAATTTTTCCCAATGGGGTGGATAGGCATTACTGCCATAACGCTTAATTGTTGTACCATTATCAAATGTAACATTAAGCTCCCATTGAGTTCCATCCAATACATTCTGGTTAATATAGCAGCTTTTCCAATCAATGAAATAACATCTAAGTAAATCTTTATTAAATTCAGCCCATTTATGGACTATAGGAATTAAGGAAATATTACAGTCTGCTAACTCAGATTTAATATCAATATAATGACTGTCTGATGCCACATGCCTTAATATTTTGCCATACTTTTGCTCATGCAAATATATCCAGTGGGATGTACCAAAATACCCGCCAACATAGAAATATAATTCTCTAACAAAAGCAGGTTTGGTAAAGTAATTACCCCCAAAGTCTTTTCCACAAGAATTACAATGGTGGGTAGGAGAAGGAATTGCAATACAGCATCCTCCAAGCACTACTTCCTTTTTATCAAGTTTATTCTGCAATTCCTGTGTCATTGCAGGCATACCCCATAATATTGTTGCCGTATTCTTTGAGCCACAGCGTGGACAAATTCTTCTTGGCAAAACTATCACCTTCATTACTTTGCTGAACGCATTATATTTATTTGCATAAAAAGTCCATTGCCTGCTGTTCGCCATATTCTATAGCAATTTCCACTGCACGTTTGGCTTTTTCAAGCAGTGTTTTTGCTTCACGCCTCGCTGCGTGAGATTGCTGAACTAACGCTGAGATTTCTTTTTCCCTATCTGCCAATAGGCGTGGTATCCATGTCTTTTGCACTTGTGATGGTTTCCAATGTTTTATAATTGAACCACCAACACTTTGTTCAATTTGTAATTGAACAAATATAGAGTTAAGTACGAGCTCAAGGTAGTATGGTGGTATATCTTCAATAAGTGAAAGCCGCAAAATTCCACTTGCAATAATCCCTTGTACAGATTCATCTAAAAAGTATGCAATCCCAGGCGTAGCGTCTTTTGATAGAAGTATTTCTCCTTGTTGAGGCTCATACTTTTCTCGTAAAACATTGTAGAGTTCGTTACTTATGAAGTTAACTGTGTCATCAACTATTCCATGTTTACTAAGATTGCTCACACGCAAAAAGGGAATACCCGATTCTGTATAAGCTGAGCTCCCGACTTCAATCCCTTTAGTATAAAGTGTAATCTTGCCAAGCAGCTGAAGGTAAACATTTGAAGGTAGTCTATCAAACATTTCCTTATACTTCGGTTGAAAATGTTCTGCATCCATACGACTTGCTTTTGCAACCTGGCTGAAGCTTCTCACATAAGTGAGCGTATGCCGGGGCTTCCAAGAATGTAAGCCGAGTTCGGAAAGTAGGATTTGTTCGGCTTGAAAATACAAGTTTTCTGACTATTGTAATTTAGTTTCCGAATTTTGAACCAGACAAGCAATATATTCTTGTATATTGGTTAATAACGGTACTTTTATCAGGCCAATTTGCCATAAAAACACATGCTGTTGAATACTTCCTACAGGAAGGCGTTGAGTTTGGAATCTACCATATTTTGAATTAAGAAATGTAGAGAGTAAGTAAGGATTAATAATGTCAGCAACTGTTATTTTCGCCAAATCTTGGCTTGAGTTAATAGGGTATTTCCATTTATCGCTAGCAACGCAGGAGTTTCCAACCGAACCTGACATAGCTAATAAGACATTTCGTGGTTTAATCTCTGATTTCCAAAGTAGTTTATGAGCGTCTTTAGTTATTCTTACTACATTTGAAAAATCTGCATATCCTTCTTTTATGTCAATTGCACGTAGAAAGGGTATGCCTTTTTCTTGATATGTAACTTGATTCATTAGAGAATAAGCACCAAAACTCTTAATTGACTTTACGAGTTTCTTTAGAGGTAACGGATTTGATGCTAGTAATATTTCTTCAAGTTTAGCATATTCTGGACGATAGTATTCAGCATCAATTCGAGTACCGCATTCCAATTCTTTTTTTGAAACAATTGATATTACAGCCATTTTTACTCCTCCGTCCAAAAATCAAATCCCTGTTCTTTTGCAAAAGCAATAAAAGCCTCTGCAATTTCATCAAGGTCGTGGTCAACGATTAGGTGACCATGTTCATCCAGCATCAATTCGCCGTTTCCATCTTTCTTGTAAATCGGTTCACCGCTGTTGTCTTTACCACCATTTTCAGATACTGCAAAGAAAATCGGATAATCAAGTTCTTCTGCGGCTCTATCTGATAACCATGTCTCCCTATATCGAGAAAGCAATTTTTCATCATCAAGTAGATACTTAATCTGTCCTTTAATAGAGCGTGATGCCAGTTTACGTTCAGCCTCTGCCAATGTCCTTTTGAGTGCAGCTTTTCCTTTTGCTCGTCCTGGCATTGCGGCAAGTTGCGCTTTAAGATTTTCAATGCGCTCTTGAAGTTCATCGTCGCTTTCGGTCTGTGTTTCTTCGTTTTTGATTTCATCTCCATTATTTTCTAATTCGACGGTATCGTCTTCTTCAAATTCAGCTTGCAGGAACGACATCAAAAGCGGTGGTAAGTCGTCTTCGGTCAGTTCCTCTCTTTCGCTCAAGGTTCTAATTTCGGCATAATGATTATCCCATTCAGCTATATGCCGATTCTGCACTTCTCGTATATTGGCTAATTCTTCATCAGTATATTTTTGCAGAAAAACAACGCTGGTTTTTGTACCGGTATGCGGCTTAAAAGTATTAGGATGTAAGCCAACGACGGCCAAGATACGAGCTTTACTGAAAAGAAAGTTACGGATAAATAAGTCGTTCGTATTATTGAGACGGCCTTGCGGCAGTACAATTGCCATTCTGCCTCCGGGCTTTAGAAAATTAAGGTTGCGTTCAATAAATAGAATATCTCGCCCTATTTTAGAGACCGTCTTACCATTCTTTTCTGCAAGTCGGTATTGACGCAAAATTTCACGCTCGCTTATGCTACCCGCAAACGGTGGATTGGTCATCAGTATATCAAAATCAAAGTATTGAAAGTTGCGTTGGTTAGCTTCGTCTTGCTCGTAGTTACTAAATCGGGTTAACAGCGGACGAAAAGCTGCTTTGCCTTCTTCACTCCATTTGGGCGGATTTAGGCTGTTAAGTTCATACACATTTGACTTGCCATCGCCTGCAATTAAGTTAAGTGCTTTGGCAATTTTAACGGCTTTAGGACTTGAGTCAATGGCATAGACCATTGAACCTGCATATTCGCTGATAGCAGGAGGGAATCCATTAACAGTATATTGTTCGCCAGCAATCCAAAAGATGGTATGAACGGTAAAACCTGAAGAACCACAAGCAGTGTCAATTACCCGTTCGTGGATTTTAGGATTAAGCATTTTTACGCACATATCAATTACCCAACGTGGGGTAAAATACTGCCCTTTTTTACCTTTAGCAACTTCTGTAATTAGATATTCAAAGGCTTCATCAATTACTTGAAGGTTAGCATTAAACAGTTTGACATCCTGCAAGAATGAAACACAAGTAAGCAAATGTTCAGGCTTTAGGCGGATTTTTTCATCTTGTCCAAATATACCACGCCATTTATCCTTTGCTCTATTAAATAAACCATTTATTTTATCATAGAGTTCTCGCGGTGATTCGCCATAGATGCGAAAATGTATCTTATGGTTTCGTGTACGGTCATTTGCCGCTGCCCATTCGTCGTATAATTTTGCATAAATCAGCTTAAAGACTTCATCAAAGGAGTCATCAATTCCCTCAGCATTAGCCAAAACAAGGTCTTCAAGATCGAGTATGATTTTTTTAAGAGAAAGACGTTCTTTCACTAAACGGTTTTCTTGTTTGAGTTTGTCTATCGTCCATTGCTCAGTGATGACATCTTGAAGCGTTTGATCTACTGTGGGTATTGATGAAATTTGCGAAAAAATGTTTGGCTCTTCTCGATGAAGGATAACCAATTCTTCACCGTTCGACCATACGCCTATGGGTGAGCCTTCAGCATTACAGTATGACTTTAGTTGTTGAAGCCCATCTTTACGTTTGGGCTTTTTAACTTCAAAGATTATGTATGGGTGTTCACCATCGGTTTGCATAACAACAATATCTGCGCTTTTGTCACTAACGCCTGAGCCAAACCAAACCGCATATTCAACTTTTATGCGCTCTTTTGGATAATGATACTCTTCCAGCAATTTTTTTATCCAAAGCTGACGAACGATTTCTTCCGGTTTAGCAGGACGATCTTTATCGCTGGCAAGGCATTTTAGATAAGGCTTGCCGTTTTTTTCAAATAACTGTGTTTCAAGCCATTTGATATATTCGGTTTTAAATAATGTTAATCTGTGTTTCGTTTCTTCACTCTTAAAAATTTCATCAATTCTAAACAAAAAAATCACTCCATTTAGTAAAATAGACATTATGCAATTTTGTTTGGCTAAACTGTTTTATTGAGCTAAATTTAGTCATCATCAATAATTTCCATAATATCGGAAATATCACACTTTAATGCCTTGCAAATCTTCACAAGCACATCGGTCGTAACATTTTCGTTTTTACCCAGTTTTGCCATAGAAGATGTACTAATACCAGCCGCTTCTCTTAAATCTTTCTTTTTCATATCTTTATCAATTAAGAGTTTCCATAGTTTTTTATAGCTTACGGCCATAATTGTCACCTCGCTCGCTATAAAGAATATCATAAAGTAAGCTGAAACACAATAAAAATTTGAGACCGCAAATTAATTATTGTGTTTTGCGAAATTCATGCTATAATTTACATAAGGAAATATCTGGTCTGTATGATGAAATGTTATTATGGAGGTACGGTATGGCAAGCGTCAGCTCGTTCAGAGATGTTATTGCAAATATATATTATAATGAACTCTTTGACGCATTGTCCGAGTATATTGAGGACAACCCGGATAAGCTTGAATCCAACTCTTACCGAGTGCAATCACCGGATGAAGCGGCATTATCCGACTTTGACATCATAACGATAGACATAACCGACTCGCCGGGCAACAGTATTTTATTTGATATAATTGTTTCTGCAGAAGTTGAAATAGCAGAAACAGTGCGAAGGAATCGCGAGACTGATGGTATAGAACAATGGTTCCGTATCTCCTGCAGAGCTGACCTTGATGACGGAATTCAGAATTTTCAAATCAAGTCTGTTTCAATATACAACAAGTACAGAGAGAGCAAATTAGGCAGACTGTCTGAGTATTTAGTGCCAATTATAGAAAAGGAACAGTTTGACGATGTTGCTACTGAATTTCTGAATGAGTTTTGCCCGGAGGCATTGAGTACTCCTATGCCCATTCCAGTAGATGAAGTAGTGAAAAGAATGGGGCTTAAGGTTAAGGAAATCCAGCTAACAAAGCATTTCACTATATTTGGTCAAATAGTCTTTGGCGATTGTACGATAGAGTATTACGACAGAAATGAAAGAACATATAAGCCTTTGGAAGTTTCAAGAGGAACAATTCTCGTGGATCCTAATGTGTATTTCATGCGAAACGTAGGGTGCATGAACAATACCATTATTCATGAGTGTGTTCATTGGTATAAGCATAGAAAATACCATGAGTTAGTTAAGACATATAACAGCGATGCTTTGCTCATAAGCTGCAGAGTAAACGAAACAACCAAATACAAAAAGCAATGGACGCCAGAAGACTGGATGGAATGGCATGCTAACGGAATTGCACCACGAATCCTTATGCCTAGATCAATGACCATTAAAAAGATTTCATGCTTGTAATAAAATAAAAGTACACCAGGATAATAATTGAAAAATACACCACTAAAAAGTAAAATACCCTCTGTAAATAACTTTATGGAGGGAGCAAAACGGAGTGATAACTTTGAGTGAAAAGCAGCATATTGTTATCTCCGCTTTTAGAGATGGGAAATCATTAAGAGCAATTTCCAAAGAAACTGGTATCAATAGGCGGACTGTAACCAAATATGTGCGGGATTATGAAGAAAGGCGTAATCAGCTATTACAAGCAGATAATAACATTGATGTAAAAGAATTAACTGACTATATAGTTGAAAAGCCTAAATACAACAGTGCTAACC
>NZ_JONT01000032.1 GCF_000711975.1 Desulfofalx alkaliphila DSM 12257
AGGCCCTGCAGGGCCGATGGTGCTGGGGCATAGCCCTGGGAGAGTAAGGTCGCTGCGTGCCCTCTGGGGTATTGCCGAAATAAATTTTAGCCCCTGGGTATTCCCAGGGGTTTTATTTTTTACATTGTTTAATTTACTAAACAATTGCAATTGTACAAAAATATATATATAATTAAATATATTGCTATTATATGTCAAAAATTAACAAAATAATTGCCAAGTGACTGAACAACTCAGCGGCGGATATCAATTAAGGCGTCTTGGTGTTTGTTAAAGCGCCTTTTTGTTATTTAGGGAATTGAGCCTTTTACGACTGTTATCACTCTATTAAGGGGGAGATGTTTATGGCCGAAGGGAGAAGGTTATCACTAAAGCTTAAGCAGGGTCTAACTGTGATTCTTATTATGAGTTTGTTTACATTGGCAATGGTTGTTATTCAGTACATTTCGTCTACAGAAATAGCGAAACAATCAGGTACTGAAAAAGCACGGGGAGATTTGGCAACCGGGGAAGCATTAATTGATGCCTGGTATCCTGGGCCATGGCGTGTGGAAGGCGATAGTCTTTATAAAGGGGATGTACTAATAAATAATAACTTTGAAATAGTAGATAAAATTGGCGAGATGACAGGGAACACCGCAACTATTTTTCTCGGTGACACTAGGATTACCACAAATGTTCTTGATCAGGACGGTAACAGGGCTGTGGGCACACAGGTATCCGAACAGGTGGCAAAAGAAGTATTAGAAGCGGGACGTAACTACTATGGCACCGCAGATGTGGTTGGCCATATATATCAAACTGCCTACACTCCAATAAGGGATGCCAATGGCGAAATAATAGGTATTTGGTATGTGGGTGCCCCGCAGCAAACTATTGAGGAAATGAAAGGCAGGGCAACTTTTTTCACAGCAACGGCAGGTATTATTGCCCTGATTCTTGGAGCATGTATGTTGGTATACATGGCAAATAGGTTTGTGGTGAATCCTTTATACTCGGTGGCGGTAGGCGTTAAAGGTTATGGCGAAGGGGATTTTACCACTAAAATAGAGGTTAAAAGCAATGACGAAATAGGTGATATAGCAACTAGCTTGAACAAGATGACAGAACAACTGTCTGTATTGATGAAAGATGTGGTAGATAATGCCCAATTGATAGCTGCCCATAGCCAACAACTGGCTGCATCCAATGAAGAAATAAGTGCAACCATGGAAGAGGTGGCCAGCATAACCAGTGAAGTATCTGCCACAGCAGCAAAAGAGTTTGAAAATGCTACGATTACAGCCAGTGAAGCGGAAAGTGTAGGTCAGTTAGCCCAGCAAGGCAATGCAATAACTCAGCAAACGGTAGAGAAGATTAACTCCATAGCAAACTTATCCCAACAGGCAGCCAGGGCTGTTAATAACTTAGGGAAGTTTTCTGCGGAAATTGGTAATATCACCAATGTTATAAATGATATTGCAGAGCAAACTAATCTACTGGCCCTAAATGCGGCTATTGAGGCAGCCAGAGCCGGTGAAACAGGCAGAGGTTTTGCTGTGGTAGCAGAGGAAGTTAGAAAGCTGGCTGAGCAGTCTGCCAGTGCCACAGAAGATATTAATCAGCTCATTAAACAAGTTCAATTGGCTGTGGAGGACACAAGCCTAGCTATGCAATCTAGTGAAGAGGAAGTAAAAGAAGGTGTGCAGCTAGTATCTGAAGCCGGAAAATCCTTAGAGCAAATAAATCTATCTGTGCATAAGATGGTGGAATCAATTAATGAAATTGTAATGGGCTCTAAACAATCCAGTGAAGGCATGGAGCAGGTGGCGTCCAGCACCGAACAGGTAACGGCCTCTGTGCAGCAGATGACTTCAGCATCTCAGGAACTGGCTGAGATAGCCGGCAAACTACAGGTGGGAATTAATAAATTTAAGATGGATTAAATTAAATAGGATAAGATAAAAGGTGGACCTAGCTGATTCGTCCACCTTTCTTTATAGCACTTCACTTTTATCTTTCATAGCTTGCCCTTGACCGGGTATTACAACACCGACCATGCAAATAAAATTTTTGAATAGCAAGGAATAAAGAAGCTAATAAAGAATAAAAAACAGTGGTTGAAAAAATGCAGAATATATTAGGAGGACAAGATGGGATTCTTAAAAAGACTAGGTATAGTGGCAGTGTTGGTGGCAGTGGCGGCTTTAGCTTTTTATGGTTACAACTCATTGTTACCGAAAACATCAGGAGAAGAAACCTTTATAGAGGTAGTGGTTTCCCGGGGCACCGGGGATGAGAAGGAAATATTATATCAGCAAAAAATACCTGTTACCAAAGGGCAAACTGTTTTATCGGCAATGAAGGATAATTTTGAACTGGAACTGGATTATAATGAGTCTTTTGTGGTCGGGATAAATGGGATTTTGGCCAGTGAAGATGATCAAACAGCTTGGTTTTATTCTGTGAACGATAAAATGCCACATGTGGGGGCAGCAAGCTACAAGCTTGAAGGAGGAGAAAGGGTTGAGTTCAATCTCCGCCCGTGGGACGATGAAACTAACAGCTAAAAGCATAGCGCTGATAGCTATGCTTTCTTCTTTGAGTGTGGTAGGCAGAGTGCTCTTTGCCGGTATTCCTAATGTACAGCCTTCATCCGTTATTATTATTATCACGGGTTTTGTGCTTGGCTCCGTACCTGGAATATTGGTTGGCACATTAAGTGCTGTTTTAAGCAATTTTTTTTTGGGTCACGGGCCTTGGACAATAGGTCAAGTTTTTGCCTGGAGTGTTATAGGCTTGCTTAGCGGTCTGTTAGGCAAGTACAGAGACTGCATACCTTTAATTTTTCAGGTGCTATATGTTGGATTTTGTGGTTTTTTATTTGGTTTTATCATGTCTCTGTGCTGGGCGGTTATGGTGGGCACCTTTTGGCCAATGTATTTAGCCGGCTTACCCTTTGATGCTGCCCATGCAGTCTCTAATATGCTCTTTTATTTTTTAGCAGGGCCTACCCTTATCAAACTGCTAGAGGAGAGGGTATATATGGTAAAAAAATAGGCTACAAAAAACACCCTCATTGCTTGCATTTATCGGTTGTGATAATTATAATATTATGTAAACAAACAAATAAAGCAATACCTGCTTTGTTAGTTGCCTTAAGTAGTTTTTAACCCACATTGTAATTACGGGAGCCTGCGTTCGCTATGCTATGTCAAGCCATCGCGTGTAATGGAAGACAAAAAGTAGTGACAGGGCACCCACCTGCGAGAGCGGGTTTTAAAAAACATTAAGGTGACGGCACGGCGGGTAACAAGAAAAAAATCAATAATTGCCTTATGACAACCCCTGACACCAATCATTTATCTATGATTGGTGTCATTTTTATTATTAATTCTTGGTAACAGTGGCCAAAGATGGTTATAATATTTTTAAGTCAATGTTAAGGGGTGCTTGCCAATGATTGATTTACGAAGTGATACCGTTACCCAACCAACCATTGAAATGAGAGAAGCTATGGCCAATGCAGAAGTGGGCGACGATGTTTTCGGAGAGGATTCCACCATAAATAAACTTGAAGAGCAAGTGGCACATCTAGTGGGAAAAGAATCGGCTTTGTTTTTACCTACAGGCACTATGGCTAACCAGGTGGCCATTTTAACCCACACTCAACGGGGCGATGAAGTGATATTGGATGCAGAATCTCATATTGTATACTACGAGGTCGGTGCCCCTGCTATGCTGGCAGGGGTGCAACTGCTGCCTGTTCAGGGGCTGTTGGGTCGAGATGCGGTGCAAAAATTGCGTCAGGCCTACCGTCCACCGGATATTCACTTACCCACCAGCCGCCTGCTGTGTTTAGAAAATACATTTAATCGTGGTGGGGGTACGGTTATGACCCCCGAAGAAATGAAATTGGTTTTTGAGCAGGCAAAAGAATTTGGATTATCGGTGCATCTTGACGGGGCCCGCATATTTAATGCTGCTGTAGCTGCCCGGTGTGATGTTAAGGAGTTTACCCAGTACTGTGATTCTGTGATGTTTTCCCTGTCTAAGGGCTTATGTGCCCCGGTGGGTTCAATGCTGGCAGGAAACACTGACTTTATTGCCAGGGCACGCAAGTACCGCAAGGCTTTGGGCGGGGGAATGCGCCAGGCAGGTATTTTAGCCGCCGCAGGACTGGTGGCCTTAAAGATGACAGAACGACTGGCCGAAGACCACGCAAACGCCATGGCTTTAGCAGAAGGTTTGGCTGAAATTAAAGGTCTACGGGTGGAACTGCATCGGGTGCAGACTAATATAGTTTTGGCAGATATTACCGCCATTGATACCGATGCACAATCCTTTGTGGAAGAAATGCATAAGCGTGGGGTAAAGTGCGTTGCCTTTGGGCCCCATTTAGTTCGTTTTGTAACCCATAAAGATGTTTCCCGCAGTGATATAAATCAGGCCATAAAGGTAGCCAATATTGTAATTGGCAGTTTCTAATTTTAGGTCTATTGTCCCATGTTTAAGGCCTTAAAAGTTATTGCATTTATTTACCAATAAGTATAAAATATTAGTTAGTAATGTCGATTAATATAGAGATAGATAATAATTTGCGGGGGAAAGGAGGACAAGCTGTTGGGTAAAATAACAGACAAAATTTTAAACATACTGGGGTTTGAAGTGGTTGAAGAAGAAGAGCCCCGCCTTGAGCGTGATAAAGAATTTTTACCTAAAAATGAAGAAAAAAATGAAACAAGTTGGTACAGCAAGATGACAGCAAGGCGCCAAGAACGTAGGGAGGAGCGCCTAACAGAAATCAATACCTTGCCTGTGCCGGCATCGTACAATGTAAAGATGATTGTCAGCTGCCCCAGTTCCTTTGAAAACTCTAATAAGGTGGCCGATCACCTAAAGAATAACCACTGTGTGGTGGTTGATTTTAACGAATTAAGCGTTGAACATGCCCGTCGGTCCCTAGACTATTTAAGTGGTGTAGTCTTTGCCATTGGTGGCAAGGCCAGCAGGGTAGGTTCCGGGATTTTCTTGTTCGTTCCTGCCAATGTATCTATCGAGGGTGCGGTACAGTATATGCTTACCGAGAATGATGCGGTGGAAAGCGATAGTACAGCCGACCACAGTCTGACAAAGGAAGAAAGAAAATCTCTTTTCAAAACAATCAGTGCTTAAAACCGAGGCTAAAGCCTCGGTTTTTTAATACCTATCAGGGGTGGCAGTTAATCTTAGTAGTCCTGCCAACCAGGTTATGGCAATAAAGACCATAAGGTTGGTAAAATAGCTGGCCCACATGCTCCAGTAGGGATATGTAATTAAGTTCCTTTGTACTAACAGATATTCAAGTCCCAGGAATAGTGTGGACAAAGCAACGATATGGGCCACCTTAAGCCAGCGGTGCGCCGGCATGAACTGCACAAATAGTGTGCCCATTGTAAACACCACTCCGAAGGTAAATAGAGCTGATGCTCCCCCCAATTGAAACATGCTGTCCACTTGATAAAGTCCCATGGCGCTGGCTCCGGTATCTACCACCAGTTGCAGAATTATTGCTGCTAGGCCCCCTAAAGCGGTATGTTTTAAACGCTCCTTATCTATAAAAATAAAGAAAATAACCCAACTGATTATAAAGGTCGCTATCCATTCCATAAACTAAGTCCCCTTATCATCCTCACCCAAAATGGATGTAATTAAACTT
Source organism: Desulfofalx alkaliphila DSM 12257 (assembly GCF_000711975.1). Classification (NCBI taxonomy): domain Bacteria; kingdom Bacillati; phylum Bacillota; class Clostridia; order Eubacteriales; family Peptococcaceae; genus Desulfofalx; species Desulfofalx alkaliphila. Next base: position 5,678 of record NZ_JONT01000032.1, read on the forward strand.
GTCATTATCCTGATACCGCTATAATTACCGGCTGAGGCCAGATTTCTCAATCCCGGTATATTCATCATTTTAACCAATAGATCCAGCCCTTTATTGTCTAAACGGTCAAGTTTTTTCTTTAAATGGGTGATTTTTTTATTGTTATCTACCAACCACTTTATTTTCTTATCGTAACTTTCTCCTTGAACAATGCAGCGAGCGGCCTCTATTCCACTTATTATTGATGCAAAGATACCTTGACCCCAAAAGGGGGCCATAAAACCCCCGGCATTGCCCACCAGCAATGTATTCTTTACTTGATGTTGCTGAACATAACCTGTTTGAAACTCCATCTCAAAGTATCCTGTGGCAGTTAACTTATATGGTAATTTATTAATAAAGGTATTCCAATAATCATGTATTTCCTGTCTGCTTAGTCCGTTTACCGTTAATATTATGCTGGCCGATTTTTCATTGAAGGGTGTAAGGTACGCAAATCCTTCCCGGGCAAATTCCCGATCCACCCAAATATCCACCCTCTTGGCATCGAACCGGCCCACTAAAAAACCGCCGCGCAGCCAACCTGCAAAGGTTGGCTGCCAAATATTCATTAAAATGGGCACACTTACCGACCCGTCTGCCAACACCACCCACTGGTATTGCTCCTTAATCTTAAAATAATCCACATGCTGCTTAAATTTAATGGGGGTTTTTAATTTCCTTGCCAATTGTTGATGTAGGCTGTCACTGTCTTGGCCCATTTTTATAAGATGCCCTAAACTTCCTAAGTTACATGACCTTACATGTGTATTATTGGGGCTGTGAAAGGCAATTTTTTTAATGGAACCAAGGGGGTTAATTTTAATATTATACTTCTCATTTAAGTACCTAAGTTGATTATTCACCGGCACTATTCCAATATTCGGCAGGGCGGCTGAATAGGGTGATAAATCCCCCACCTGATAGCGTTGTTCATAAATATCCGGTCTTATACCTAATTTTTCAAATTCTAAAGCACATGCCAGTCCTGCAACACCGGCTCCAATTATTGCAACCCTCAAGCAAACACCACCTATATTAGGATTTGTAGTGTAATTTAGCCAAGTTGTTAATATTTATCCGCTTTATTAAGCTTATAAAATGGCAGTTGCCCACAAACAATAGTGGCAGGGTGATGCTGTATGAGAAGATTAACGCAAAAAGAAATAATGAATTATGCCTTTAAGAATGCAGTGGAGCGGGAAGAAAGGTTTACCGCCAAATATTTTTACTGGTCCAAAATGGTAAAGGGTAAAGACTTAACTGCAATGTTCGGGGATTTTGCGGTGGCCAGTCGTTCCCATGTGGCCAAGTTAAAGCAAGAGATGAATCAACATAATATTAAGTAGGAGGTATCATCATTGGATACCCTGGATTTACTTTATGATGCGCTACAAACTAAAATGGACAATCAAAAATATTATAACGAACAGGCTATTTTAATTACCAACCCGATGGTAAAGCAGCTTTTTATTAATTTGCGGGACGAAGAAATGCAGCATATAGAAATGCTGCAGAAAAAAATTAATTCTATAGAGGGTAAACCCTTTCCCATTAATAAAATTATACCTAAAATACAGATTTAACAACCCGATAAACGGTTGTCCAACCATGAGATCAACAGAAACCATGCAACTACTAGAAGGCCCAGTACTGCAGATAAAGCAAAAAAGGTGTATAAACTTATATTCTTCACCTCCTGTAAAAAGTATTTACCACAGCAAACAATAGTTATACACAATGGAGCTGATTTCTGATGAAAGTTGCAATAATTGGCGCCGGTATTTCGGGTTTATCCTGTGCCCATGAATTAGAGCGTCACGGTATAACACCTGATATATTTGAAGAAAGAAGCCAACCGGGGGAACTATTTCCCCATGTATCGGCTATGATGGAGCTGTTTATTCGACCCAAAGGCGATCCTATAGCTTACTTAAATAAAGATTTTCATATAAAATTAAAACCGAAGCAAAAACTAATGAAGGTTCATATGAAATTTTCCGGGGTACAAAGAAATATAACTGGAAGTTTAGGGTATTTTTTTACAAGAGGTCAGCTCGAAGACAGTGTTGAAAACCAATTATGTGGTATGATAAAGGCTAAAATAAATTACAACGTTAAAGTCAACTTTGAAGAATTAAAGGATGTCTATGATTATGTGGTGGTATGCACCGGCAGTGCCCAAGAGGCAAAAACCCTTGGACTGTGGGACAGCGTCTTCTATTCTATTCTGCGCGGTGCAGTAATACTCGGTGAATTTGACCCGCAGCAACTATTGATGTGGTTTAATAAAAAGTACAATGACACCGGTTATGCTTATTTAACACCCTTTGGGGAAGACATGGCGTCAATAGTTTTAATAGTACGTAACATTGGGCCGGAAGAAATTGATGACTACTGGCACTTATTTTGGCAAAATGAGAAATTTAAATATAAGGTGATAGAAAGCTTTACCCTGGAGCACGAGGCGGGTTTTGTGAATCCCTATCAAGTTGGAAATGTGTTGCTGGCAGGCAATGCAGGGGGCCTGTTGGAACCCTTTTTGGGTTTTGGTCAAATATTTGCAATTCGATCAGGCGTTTATGCTGCCCAGGCAATTGCTAAACAAGATGATTACGATAAATTATTGTCTCCCATATTGGGCGATTTAAATAGGTCAGTTACCCTAAGAGAACATCTAAATATTGCCAGCAATAGAATAATGAACTATACTATTTGGGGACTGACCTTGCCGGGTATTAAAAATCTTGTTTACAATAGTAATATTGATGTATTAAAATATGGGGTTGGGCCATTGTTGAAAGCGTTAGATAAAATAACTGGGGAGAAAATTTCCCGGCAATAAAGGATTATAAGGATAAGGTGATGATGTATCTATGAATTACGAACAATTTGCCAACGGTATACCGATACCGGTTTTTATGGTGGGAAAAAACGGTGACTTTTTATTTGTAAACAACAGTATGATAGAAATGTATGGTTACAACCTAAAGGAATTCACCACCGGGGCAGTGGATCTGTTGTTTTCTAATAAAGGTGAAGCAGAGAAGTTTTATGATTTGATCAAAGTATCTCTTAAAACAGGTCAAAGCGGGCAGTATTTTGGGCAAAACCAAAAGAAGAACGGTGAAACCGTTGATGTTGATATAAGCTGGTCTGTGGTGACCTTGGAAACACAAAAATATGTAGTTGGTTGTGTCCTCAACGCTGATTTACAAAAAGGTGCTCAACCCGATGCACAAAACAGACTTAGGGAATCATTAATGGAGATAGAAGAACGAAAAGAAATAGAAGAAGAGCTGCGAAATATACACATCAGATTAAGAAAAGCCACCGCTCGTTTGCAAGGGTTATCCAGTATAGATCATGTCACCGGTTTGTACAACCGGGTTTATTTATTATCATTGCTTGATGAAGAGACCAAGCGTGTTGTGGAAATAAAGGGAAAAATCTCTTTAATATTGATTGCCATTGATTATTATGAACAGTATGTAGAGAAATTTGGCATAGCAATAACGGATCAGTTAACACAGTATGTGGCCCAAACTATACAAGAAAACCTAAGTTCAAGGGATCTGGCCGGCCGTTATACCGATGGCAGCTTTATGGTGGTGCTGCCGGATAGGGACTTAGCAGCGGCTGAAAACTTTGTAAAAGAAGTCCAGAATTCGGTACAAAACATTAAATCAACCACGGATAATCAAAGTATACATATTACCGTCAGTGCCGGATTAACGGGAAATAATTTTAGGGTTAATAAGTTAAAACCGGATTTTGCCCAACGATGGATGTTACAACTGGTGCAATCGGCCTTGAATAAAGCACAAAAGTCTGGCAGAAATGAAATGGTTGTAGAATTGGCTTAAGTAATAAAAAACAGGAGACAAAAAGGCTTTCGCCGGCTTTCAAAAAGGCGTTAGCCTTTTTTTAACCCTTATCATTGGTTTTCAAATTGTTTTTGCCAGGTAATATCCACCTAAAAATATAGTACCTATCAAAATGAAATGCTTAATTGCCCACAATAACATACCGTAACGAAAAGACTCTGTGCTGATTGGCTTGCGTAGATGCTGGGGAATAATTAAACCGCCAATCCACTCAAAAACCAGCAGGTAGATCCACCACCAGGTGTATGAATGCCAAAAGTCCCACTTTAATTCATAGTGTATTAAGTCGGTATAGTTTAGCAATATTGTCTCTCCTAACATACCTAGATGAATGATTGGCCAATAAAAAGCAATCTTATATCTCCACGTTTTGGGACTGTACCGCACCCCAAGCAAGACCAGCAATGGAAAAGCGGTTGCTATTTCTAAAAAGGGCATTGATGAGACAGTGGGGAAGAGCCGATAAGGAAATGAGTAAAGGTTTAACTTAACAAAAAGATAACATAACAGTAGGCCTGTAATTGCACTTAGCAAGTACAAAAGACCGTAACGTCTCCAGTGCAGCCTTAATACTAAAACAATCCCCACTGTGCTAAGGATTAGAGATGTTACTAAAATATAGGTTTCATTATTCCACTGAAAATTTATAGCCCTCACCTCCTATGGTTACATGCATACTTTTTCTGCAAGTAACTTTTTTGCTGTTCGTTGAATAACTTGTTGTGCTGTACAGCATCATTGTAAGAATCCCACATGGCGTAAAAATAAATAGATGGAAAAAACATCAGCCACTGGTAATCTACAATTTCCTTTGCCCGTGCAAAGTTTCCGGTAAAGGTGGCTACAATTGCATTGTTCATATTTGAAAAATAAATAATAACTATCGTCCACACTAACAATATCGAGGCTTTTAATAATCTCATATTATACAGATGGCCAAAGCCCGCCAGTAACATTGACCAAACCAATGCAACCCATGGTCTTTTCTTGTCAACAAAATTAATCCCTAGGGTGTTAAAAAATAAAAAATTGTAATGATGCTTGCTTTGTTTTCGCTCTAACTGTGTAATTATATTTACTTCCACTGACAATCTATAACTGTCGAAGATTGCAAAACAAAATACTACACCGTAAAAGAGTACCCAGCCAATATCAAGTACCTCAACGGATTTTTTAATATTACCGGTGAATGTATATAAAATGGCTAAGTTTAAGTGGGACATAAGGTTAATTATTATTTCCCAACTCATTATAAGCAAACCTCGCAAATAGGCTCCGTTGCAAAGGTGACCTAGTCCTGGCAGCGCAGCAGACCACCACATTGTTATCCATGGTGCCTTTTTGTTTAAAATTGATATGTCATGGGCAGATAAAGCCATCCTTTTAATTCGCATGTTGTTTTTATCATACAAAATCACGTCACCCACCCAGCATAGTATAGGTGTAGAGTTTTGCGGATATTATACTTATACTACCTAAAAGTGGAGGTTTTTATGTTTTCCATTTATGGTTTGTTTGCACCTAGTCTCTCACTTGAATTGGGAATTAATAAGCTTAAAGAGCAGGGGTTTATGGATGAGAAACTGACTGTGGTGGTGCTGGATGCAAACTATCATGGTAGGCAAAAATTATTTGACAGCATCAATTTCACCGATGGCAAAAGTCTAATGGATGGGGTGGCCATGGGTGCCGCCATTGGCATGCTCTTTGGGGTGATTTATGGTTCTGTGGTTTTTATTGGCCCCATTGCCCTTGGGTTGATAGGATTTGCTATCGGTGGTACTGTAGGTTATTTATTAGACAGGAGCATCAACAAAAAACCTAAGGAAGGCAAGGCTCCCTCAGGTGAGGTAATAGTTATAGTCCGCTGCATAAACGAGGAAGAAGCTTATAAGGCAGAAAAAATTATGCGGGCTCATCAGGTAGCCGCGCTGGGTAGAAGAATCGGATGAATTGATTATATTGTCATACTTTGCTGCTATTTCATCTGCGGTTAACCGTATCAGCCAACTGTTTACCCCTGCCTCGAACCAAAGAGGTGAGTACGCCCAAGACTGCCAATATTGAGCCGGTTAAAAATACGTCATGCATTGCTCCGGTGAAAGCCAGCGTTTCGGCAATATGGCCGGCCGTTTCTGCTGTCATTAAATCGCTATAGTATACCTGCAGGCGGGTGGTGAAAATAGCCCCGGCCAGCGCTACCCCCAGCACCATGCCAATATTGCGCATGCTAGCCAGTGTGCCAGAGGCAATACCCAGTCTTTGCCGCGGTACGCTGCCCATTATGGCACTGCTGTTGGGAGATTGGAACAAACCACTGCCCAGTCCCAGTATTGCAAGATAAAATACGATTTGTAAATAAGGGGTGTCTGCTTGCACTGTGCTCAGCAAAAGCAGAGCAAGGGATACAATAAATAATCCAAGTGAAGACAGTGATCTTGAGCCGATGCGGTCAGATAAGGTGCCGGACATGGGAGCAACTACTAAAGTCACCAAGGGTGAAGCAGCCATCAGCATACCGGTCTTGGCGGGGTCCAGTAACCTTACTTCATACAGGAAAAATGGCAATATGAAAACCACACAAAAATGGGACATAAAACTTATTAAAGCAGAAATATTAGCCATGGTAAACAGCCTGATTTTAAACAAGCTTAAATCCAACATCGGCTGAGCTACCCTCAGCTCAAAATAAATAAACATTATAAAAAATAATATTGATGCTGTCAGTAGGCCAACAATGATTGGGGAAGTCCATCCCCATTGTTGACCGTGACTGGCTGCCAATAAAAAGGTCATTAGCGCTAAAAATATGGTCAATGCACCCGGAATGTCAAATACTTGCTTTTTGGCAGCACCGACAGGCTTCAGCAACTTCATTGCCAGACAAATGGCAAGTATACCGATAGGTAAGTTAATTAGGAAAATAGAACGCCAACCAAAGTAGTTTACCAGTATGCCGCCAATCACCGGTCCAAAGGCCAGTGCCGAAGCAACCGTTGAACCAATAATACCCAGTGCCTTGCCTCGCTCATGGGGTGGGAAAATTGACGTTACCAAGGCCGGGCCGATAACCATCATCATACCTGCACCTAAGGCCTGTACCGCCCTAAAGCCGATTAAGGCCCAAATGGTAGGGGAGAGTGCGCACAGCACTGAACCGATAGTAAAAATGACAAAGCCACCGATGTAAACGTTTTTATATCCTAACATGTCCCCCAGGCGACCCCAGGTAAGCAGCAAACTGGATATTACTAACAAGTAGGACATTACCACCCATTCAACTGTAGCTATGCCGGCACCAAAGGCCTCACTGATGTGGGGCAAGGTAATGTTAACTATGCTGCCGTCCAAAGGTGCCATAAAGGTGCCGATAACAAGGGCGACTAATGCCTTCCATTTATAGTTGTCTTCAAATCTCTCTGAGTTATTAATCACAATCACCTCAATACTAAATGTAGCACAATTATAACTGGAAAACATAAAAAATTTGTCATAAAATACTTAATCAAAAAACCAGCCTGGATATTTTACCTTACCTTCTCCCGGCTGGTTAATACGCTTATTTGCTCTTTGTTATTTTTAAAATTGTGTTCTAAATCGAATTCCCCTATTAAGCTTATACCAGTCTTAAGGGGGAGTTTCAGTTGAAAGCGAGTCATACGCCGGTCTAAAACCGATACCGGCACATATAAAGCCCCACACATATCTTCGATGGCGGCGGGTACATTTTCTCTGTCTGCAATAAAGGATAAATAGGCAACGTTTCGATCCAAGGTTGATTTAATGTCGGTAACTATAAATTTAGCAGTGTTCAATGGCCGGTACTTGGTGCGCTGACTAATGTTTTTTGCCCGTCTGAACCGTTCACTTAAGCTTACCAGCGTAGCCTCTAAAAGATTACGATATGTTAAATTATAATCCAGCACCACCGGGTAACCGTTCATTGATGCCAAAGCAAGCTGCTGCAGTTTTGTTCGCAGTGGTGTAAAGTCTTGTAATAGTAAGACCTCGTTTATTATGGTGAATAGGTCATGGTTTTGTTCAGGATTCAGATTTTCGGATGATTCTGTTTTTAAATGATGAATTATTTCTTTAAAAGCTTCAACCTTTTTCTCTTTCTTAGCCAATGAAGGCAGTGTGATCAAACCGTTATTGTCTACTACATTGCTTAGGCCCTTGCGCAGCCGTGAAAACCAGTATTTTAAAGGCTTGCCGGCCAACTCTTGGGGCAGGTAGGCCACATAGATACCATTGGCATTGGCGTACTCCCAGGCAAAGGGATCTAAGGACTTACTGATAAAAATACCACCCACATAGTTGACAGTGAACGATTCACGGTTTTTGTTTTTTCCATAGATACGGTGAAACAAATCCCCTCTATCAGTTCCTGCTATATCTCTGATTAGTTCACGCCTGGGGGGAAGGGTATGCTCTAAATCAATAATGGTTGCTTTGATGTTTTTAACCATATCTAAATCTAAAGAAGTATTTTTTTTGCAACAGGCTTTGATGATAATGATGTTGTTAAAGGTAAAGGGGCTGTTGTTTAGATCCACCCCGATTACGTTCACTTGATGCTTGGTTGCTCTACCACCCAACCAGCGACGGGGTGCACCTGCAATATATCCGTTGTTGCGCAATATTATGGCCACTAACAATTCAAAGAGTTTATTATCATCTATATTTATGGATTGTAACGGCAATTGTCGTGCACCTCACCTATAAGCTAATCACAATTGCTATTATTATCAATTTCTTTAAATTTATTGCAGCTAAGAATAACTTAAGGGCCTTACAAGGCTTGGTAAGATTATGTAAACTTTTTTTGTTTTGTGGTAAACTATTACTTGTAGTTGCTTATTACAGTTATGAGGTGATTCCAGTGAATGTAGTATTGATTAAAAATTTAATGAACCACTTAGGTGAGGAAGTAGTTGTTAATGGTTGGCTGTACAATAAAAGGGGCTCGGGTAAAATTCAATTCTTGATAATCAGAGACGGCAGTGGAATAACACAGGGCGTGGTTACTAAAGCCGAACGGCCGGAATTGTTTGAGAAAGCAAAAGAAATTACCCAGGAAAGTTCAATCCAAGTTACCGGAGTGGTGCAGCAAAATACTAAATCCCCCGGCGGATATGAGCTGCAACTGATGAATATAGAAGTGGTATCCATGGCTGAAAAATATCCCATCTCTCTTAAAAAGCATGGGGTTGATTTTTTAGCTGACAGACGTCACCTGTGGATTAGAACACCTAGGCAGTCGGCAATATTACGTATTCGCTCCGAAGTTGAAATGGCAGTGCGGGAATTCTTTTACCAGAGAGACTTTATTCAGGCGGATTCCCCCATTATTACACCGGCAGCATGTGAAGGAACCACCACCTTGTTTGAGATTGACTACCATGGTGAAAAGGCCTATTTATCCCAGAGCGGACAGTTATATTTAGAAGCGGCCGCCATGGCCTTGGGCAGGGTTTACTGTTTTGGCCCCACCTTTAGGGCAGAGAAATCTAAAACCCGTCGACACTTACTGGAGTTTTGGATGATTGAAGCTGAAGCGGCCTTTATGGATTTTGAAGAAAATCTAAAACTACAAGAAGAAATGGTTTACCATATTATCCAACGGGTGCTGGAAAGGAGAAAGGCTGACCTAATAACCTTAGGACGTGATATTACCAAGTTAGAAGCTGTTAAACTGCCTTTCCCCAGAATCAGCTATACTGAAGCGGTGGAAATTTTAAACAAGGAAGGTCATCAATTTACTTGGGGTGATGATTTCGGTGCCCCAGATGAAACGCTAATTTCTAATAAGTATGATTCTCCGGTGTTTATTCATCGTTTCCCCACCGATATTAAAGCTTTTTATATGAAGCCTGACCCACAGGACGGTAAAGTGGTACTGGGGGCGGATCTCTTGGCACCGGAGGGTTATGGAGAAATTATCGGCGGCGGTCAGCGTATAGATGACATTCAGCTCTTAGAACAACGGTTAGAAGAACACAAGCTTCCCAGAGAAGCTTTTGAGTGGTACTTGGATTTGCGCCTGTATGGCTCGGTACCCCACTCTGGTTTCGGTTTGGGTTTAGAGCGCACCATAGCATGGATATGTGGTTTGGAACATGTGCGCGAATCAATTCCTTTTCCCAGAACCCTGCATCGCTTATATCCTTAAAACCTAAACAAATCCCGGCACAGAATTAGTGCCGGGATTTAATAAAATCATAAAAAACATCAGTATTTAATGAATAATAATTATTAGCAATGAACACTATTATAAACACAATAATATTTTCACATCATAGTGTAAAATTGTTGTAGGAAAAAAAGAAACAAGAGACCACTCTTTTTGGTAAAATAAAGTCGAGCAAAACCCAAATTACCAAAGGAGTGTCTCTTGTGAATACTATTCTACTACAAAAATGCGAAAAATTCATTGAGCAATTATTAAATTTTTTTGCTTCAGATAGAATTAAGGCCATTGAAGAGATGGAAACCACCTTAAAAGAATACACGGACAATTTTATTGTGGATATGATGAGTGCATATCTCGAAGCCCTTGATAAATCTATAGTAGAAGACAAAACCGGCCGTAAAAACAAAGGTCTGGTAATACAAAGAAAAAATGATAAGCGAGAATTATTTACGGTTTTTGGT
>NZ_JONT01000033.1 GCF_000711975.1 Desulfofalx alkaliphila DSM 12257
TGCATACCTACAATTTCCAGCTCGTCCTGTACCTTAACTTGACCCCGCTCAACACGACCGGTGGCTACGGTACCACGTCCGGTAATTGAGAATACGTCCTCAACGGGCATCAAGAAGGGCTTGTCGCGCTCACGCTCTGGGGTGGGGATGTAGTTGTCTACGTTATCCATCAGTTCCCAGATTTTTGAACACCATTCACATTCTCTGCTGCCGCAGGAGCATTCCAGGGCCTTTAAGGCAGAACCTGCAACGATTGGGGTGTCGTCGCCGGGGAAGTCATAGGCTGACAGCAGTTCGCGCACTTCCATGTCAACCAGTTCCAGCAGTTCTTCGTCGTCTACCATGTCTGCCTTGTTCAAGAATACGCAGATGTAGGGCACGCCCACCTGACGGGACAGCAAAATGTGCTCACGGGTTTGGGGCATGGGACCGTCTGCGGCTGATACAACCAATATGGCTCCGTCCATCTGGGCAGCACCGGTAATCATGTTCTTAACATAGTCGGCGTGACCAGGGCAGTCAACGTGTGCATAGTGACGGTTTTCAGTTTCATACTCAACGTGTGAGGTGTTGATGGTGATACCGCGCTCCCTTTCTTCCGGAGCATTGTCAATTTCATCATACTTTTTAAGTTGTGCGCCACCGGCGGAGGCCAGCACTGAAGTAATAGCAGCGGTCAGTGTGGTTTTACCGTGGTCAACGTGACCGATGGTTCCAATATTTACGTGCACCTTATTCCGCTCAAATTTTTCCTTTGCCATTGGTAACTCTCCTCCTTGGGAAAAAAATTAAATATTAAGTGTTAATTTAAAACTTAGCCTTGATGAGAAATAATATCCTCAGCTATGTTTTTAGGAACTTCTTCATAGTGAGAGAACTGCATTGTATACTGCCCTCTACCCTGGGTTCTGGAACGCAGTTCAGTTGCATAACCAAACATTTCTGACAGGGGCACAAGGGCGTTAATTACCCGGGCATTACCCCTTTGATCCATGGCCTCTATACGGCCGCGGCGGCTGTTAATGTCACCCATCACGTCGCCCATATACTCTTCGCCCACCACAACTTCAACCTTCATAATCGGTTCAAGCAGCACCGGTGACGCTTTTTTGGCCCCATCCTTAAAGGCCATAGAGCCTGCCACCTTAAAGGCCATTTCCGAAGAGTCTACGTCATGGTATGAACCATCGTACAGTGTTACCCGCACATCCAGCATAGGATACCCGGCTAACACTCCGGTTTCCATCGCCTCGCGAATACCCGCATCAATGGCCGGTATATACTCTTTGGGAACAACTCCACCCACTATTTTGTTAACAAATTCATAGCCGGCACCGGGCTCTAAAGGTTCCAGTTCAATACAGCAGTGCCCATATTGACCCCGGCCACCAGACTGGCGAACAAATTTGCCTTCGGCCTTAACCGCTTTTTTGATGGTTTCTTTATAAGCAACCTGCGGTTTGCCCACATTGGCTCCAACCTTAAATTCCCGCAACAAGCGGTCTACAATAACTTCCAAGTGCAGTTCGCCCATGCCGGAAATAATGGTTTGGCCGGTTTCAGTGTTTGTGTGAGTCTTAAAGGTGGGGTCTTCCTCTGACAATTTTTGTAGAGCAACCCCCAGCTTATCTTGATCACCCTTGGTTTTGGGTTCAATAGCCACATCTATGACCGGCTCTGGAAATTCCATTGACTCCAGAATAATGGGGCTTTTTTCATCGCAGAGTGTATCCCCTGTGCCGGTAAACTTTAAGCCCACAGCGGCTGCTATTTCGCCTGCGTATACCGCATCCAACTCCTCACGGTGATTGGCATGCATCCGCAATATACGCCCCACACGTTCTTTTTTACCCTTTGTGGAGTTAAAGATGTAGGAACCGGATTTTAAAGAGCCGGAATAAACCCTAAAGAAAGTTAATTTACCAACATAGGGATCTGCCATGATCTTAAAAGCCAGGGCAGAAAAAGGCTCATCATCCCTTGGTATCCTGCGATCTTCATCACCGGTATTGGGGTTGATACCGCTGATGGCAGGCACGTCTGTGGGGGCCGGCATATAATCCACAATGGCGTCTAACAAAGGCTGCACACCTTTGTTTTTAAAGGATGATCCTGCCAAAACAGGTATCATTTTTACCGCCAAGGTCCCCTTGCGGATTCCAAGCTTTATTTCCTCTTCGGTGAGTTCTTCACCCTCAAGGTACTTAATCATCAGTTCTTCGTCGCTTTCAGCAACAGCTTCCAGCAATTTTTCGCGGTACTCTTCTACCAATTCCTTCATGTCTTCAGGAATTTCTGTTTCTTCACTTTGGGTCCCTAAGTCATCAACGTATATTCTTGCTTTATTACTAACCAAATCAACAACGCCCTTAAAGTTTTCTTCAACTCCAATGGGCAGTTGAACGGGAACCGGATTAGCGCCCAACCTATCCCGCATCATTTCTAAGCCGCGGTAAAAGTCTGCGCCTACGCGATCCATCTTGTTAATGTAAGCAATTCTGGGCACACGATACTTGTCTGCCTGTCTCCATACTGTTTCAGACTGGGGCTCAACTCCACCCACTGAACAAAACACCGCCACCGCACCATCCAAAACACGGAGTGAGCGCTCAACTTCCACGGTAAAGTCCACGTGGCCTGGCGTATCAATAATGTTTATACAATGTTCACGCCATTGGCACGTTGTGGCAGCAGATGTAATAGTAATTCCTCTCTCCTGCTCTTGAACCATCCAGTCCATTGTCGCTGAACCATCATGCGTTTCACCAAGTTTGTGTACCCTACCAGTGTAAAACAAAATGCGCTCAGTGGTAGTGGTCTTCCCGGCGTCAATATGGGCCATAATACCTATGTTGCGTGTACGCTCTAATGGAAACCTACGGGACATTTCTTTTCCTCCTTACCTTACCACCTGTAATGCGCAAATGCCTTGTTAGCTTCTGCCATTTTATGTGTATCTTCGCGTTTTTTCACAGCACCACCGGTGTTTTGTGCTGCATCCATTAGTTCATTGGCCAGTTTTTCGGCCATGCTTCTTCCTGAACGCTCGCGAGTGTATTTGGTGAGCCAACGAATACCCAGTGTCTGGCGGCGTTCGTGACGCACTTCAACAGGCACCTGGTAGTTCGCACCACCAACTCTGCGGGCTTTAACTTCCAATACCGGCATTACATTTTTCATGGCTTCTTCGAATACCTCTAATGGGTCTTTGCCGGTTTTGTCACGGACAATATCAAAGGCATCGTATACAATTCTTTCTGCAATTCCGCGTTTGCCATCGAGCATAATTTGATTTATTAGTTTAGTTACAACCTTGCTGTTGTATACGGGATCCGGCAGTACTTCCCGCTTGGGAATATCACCTCTTCTGGGCACTATTTCCCCCCCTTTGCTAAAGCTTTATCTTTAAAACTTATGTTCACATATTTATATATCACTACTTAGCCTTTTTAGCGCCATATTTAGAACGTGCTTGGTTTCGATTTTGCACACCGGCGGTATCCAGCGCGCCCCGAACAATATGGTAACGCACACCTGGTATGTCCTTAACACGTCCTCCACGAACCAGTACCACGGAGTGCTCTTGTAAGTTATGACCAATACCTGGAATGTAGGAGGTTACTTCAATACCGTTTGTAAGGCGAACCCTGGCAACTTTACGCAAGGCAGAGTTTGGCTTTTTAGGGGTTGTAGTGTAAACCCTCGTGCAAACTCCACGTTTTTGCGGACTGTTTTTCAGGGCAGGGGAGTTGGATTGACCTGTTTGCATCTCCCTACCTTTACGAATAAGTTGGCTAAAGGTTGGCATTTATCAGTTTACACCTCCTTCCCAAAGTAAAACTATGGGATAAACAATTTATATAATCTAATCTTCAATAATTGACGCCACGGCACAACGCACTTCAATACCACAGGTCTTGCCCAGCAGCTGCATACTTTCTACCTCTTCGATAGGTATGGCTTTATCTTGGCAGACCTTTATTATTGGTTCTGTGACGCGCCTCTCGGCGTTTTTGGCCACATATACCACCTTAGCCCGCCCCTTTTCCACAGCCTTCATCGTTTGTTTAGCACCAACTGTCTTTTGGCGGGCATTGGCGAGTCTTTTAATGGACATACAAAAACCCCCAGATGCCAGACACTCGTATATAATAACACCAGCAAGATTCGTTGTCAATATTTTTATATTATAAGTGAGTATTCCATAAAGTCTATCAATTTCAAAGTATTTATGACCCCTTGTTTGCTTAGAGGGATTAGGGTGGAGCTCTTATGGCTCCACCATTACCCCATCTTCAAGGCTGTCTATTTTTTGTTCCCCTTGAATACCCGCTTCTTCATCTGCTTGCTCAGACTGATTTGATTCTACCAATATATCTGTTTCTCTGTAGCGGGGCATTCCTGTACCGGCAGGGACTAATTTGCCGATAATTACGTTTTCCTTTAACCCCAGCAGGGGATCCAGCTTACCCTTAATGGCTGCCTCGGTTAACACCCGGGTGGTCTCTTGGAATGAAGCCGCAGACAGGAAGGAGTCTGTGGCCAAGGAGGCTTTGGTTATTCCCAGCAGCACTGCCTTTGCAGTGGCCGGTTCACCACCCTGCTCTTCTACCCGCTTGTTTTCTTTTTCAAAGTCAAAGACGTCAATTAGCCCTCCGGGCAGTAGGTCGGTGTCTCCAACATCCTCTATCTTCACCTTGCGCAGCATCTGCCTAATCATCACTTCGATGTGCTTATCGTTAATTTCCACACCCTGCAGGCGGTATACCCTTTGTACCTCCTGCAGCAGGTATACTTGTACCCCGTGTGGGCCTTTTATTTTGAGCAGGTCATGGGGGTTAACAGAACCCTCCGTCAGCTCGTCACCGGCTTCAACCACAGAGCCGTCTTTGACCTTAAGCCTTGCGCCATAGGGTACGGGATAAGTGTTTTTCTCTCCGTCACTGGCAGTCACTTCAATTTCCCGTCTTCCTTTTGCTTCTCTTATGGCCACTGTACCGTCAATTTCTGTGATTATTGCCTGACCCTTAGGTTTGCGGGCTTCAAACAGCTCCTCGATCCGCGGTAAACCCTGGGTAATATCATCACCGGCAACACCACCGGTGTGGAAGGTGCGCATGGTCAGCTGTGTACCCGGTTCACCGATGGATTGGGCAGCTATAATGCCCACCGCTTCGCCGATATCCACCATTTGCCCCGTGGCCAAGTTCCGCCCATAGCACTTTTTGCAAACACCGTGTTGGGTTTTACAGGTAAGCACTGAGCGAATGGCCACCTTCTTAATACCTAATTCTTCTATTACATCAGCATGTTCTTCTACTATTTCCTCATCGGCACGGACAATAACCTCACCTGTCTCAGGGTTTACAAGGTCCTCCAGGGCATATCTGCCAATGATGCGATCCTTTAGGTTTTCAATAACCTCGGTGCCGTCTTTAATTTCTTCCACCACTACCCCTTCAGATGTACCACAATCAGTTTCCCTTACTATCACATCCTGGGCCACATCCACCAGCCTGCGGGTGAGGTAACCGGAGTCGGCCGTTCTCAGGGCGGTGTCAGCCAGGCCTTTACGTGCACCGTGGGTTGAAATAAAGTACTCCAATACCGTTAAGCCCTCACGGAAATTTGCCTTGATGGGCAAGTCAATAATTCGACCGGAGGGGTCGGCCATTAGGCCCCGCATTCCCGCCAGCTGCCTAATCTGCTGTATGTTACCCCGGGCACCCGATATGGCCATCATATAAACCGGGTTAAACTTATCCAGGGTTTTCATCAGAGCCTTAGTTACGTCATCCGTGGCATCGTTCCATATGCCAATTACCTTACGGTACCTTTCTTCTTCAGTGATTAGGCCCCTTCTGTACTGCAACTCAATTTTATTTACATTTTCATCGGCATTGGATAAAATCTCTTTTTTCTCATCGGGTATTGTGATATCAGATATGCCAATGGTAATTCCCGCTTGGGTGGCATAGGTAAATCCAAGTTTCTTTATGTTGTCCAACAGCCTTGCGCTTTGTGCGTATCCCAGTTTGCGGTAGCTTTCTTCCACAATGCGTCCTAAGGTCTTCTTGTCGGCTACCTTATTAATATACCCTACCTCATCAGGCATTGCCTCGTTAAAAATCAAGCGCCCCACCGTTGTTTCTATCAGTTCTCCCTTTAAGCGCACCTTAATTTTGGCGTGCAGTGAGATGGCTTTGTTGTGGTAAGCCATGATAGCCTCATCGGGGGAGAAAAATGCACTGCCTTCGCCCTTGGCCCCTTCCTTATCCATGGTCAGGTAGTATAAACCTAAAACCATATCCTGGGTGGGTGAGGCCACCGGCTTGCCGTCCTTAGGGTTAAGGATGTTGTGGGCTGACAGCATAAGCAGCCGTGCTTCAGCTTGAGCCTCGGCAGAAAGGGGCACGTGTACCGCCATTTGGTCACCGTCAAAGTCTGCGTTGTAGGCAGTACAAACCAAAGGATGAATTTTAATAGCCCTACCTTCAACCAAAACCGGTTCAAAGGCTTGAATGCCAAGGCGGTGCAGCGTTGGGGCACGGTTTAGCAGTACAGGGTGCTGGCTAATTACTTCTTCCAACACATCCCACACCTCGGGCCGAACCCGCTCCACCATGCGTTTAGCACTTTTAATATTGTGGGCAAAGCCATCGTTAACCAGTCTTTTCATCACAAAGGGCTTAAACAGCTCCAGGGCCATTTCCTTAGGCAGACCACACTGGTGCATTTTTAACTCGGGACCCACCACAATAACCGAACGTCCCGAATAGTCTACCCTTTTTCCTAATAAGTTTTGTCTAAAACGACCCTGTTTACCCTTGAGCATATCAGACAGGGACTTTAGGGGCCGATTACCGGGTCCGGTGACCGGCCTTCCGCGTCTGCCGTTATCTATTAAGGCATCTACAGCCTCTTGGAGCATTCTTTTTTCATTGCGCACAATAATGTCCGGTGCTCCCAGGTCCAGCAGCCTTTTTAAGCGGTTATTCCGGTTTATTACCCGGCGGTAGAGATCGTTTAAGTCCGAGGTGGCAAACCGGCCGCCATCCAGCTGCACCATTGGTCGTAACTCAGGAGGTATTACAGGAATGACATCCATAATCATCCACTCCGGTTTGTTTCCTGACTTACGAAAAGCTTCTACCACCTCTAAACGGCGAATGGCTCTAATTTTACGCTGGCCCGATACTTCTTTTAATTCTTGCCTCAGTTCTTTATTTTGCTCGTCAAGATCTATTTCTTCCAACAGTTTCTTTATGGCTTCCGCACCCATACCTGCCTTAAAGGTGTTGCCGTACTTGTCAACGTATTCCCGATATTCAGTTTCGGTAAGAAGTTGCTTTTTAATTAGGTTTGTTTCGCCGGGGTCTATTACAATGTAAGACACAAAATAGAGCACCTTTTCCAAGGCCCGGGGCGACATGTCCAGCAACAACCCCATTCTGCTTGGAATACCCTTAAAATACCAAATGTGTGACACCGGCGCAGCAAGCTCTATTCTGCCTAAACGCTCCCTGCGCACCTTTGAGCGGGTTACCTCAACACCACAACGGTCACAAATAACACCCTTGTAGCGTACACGCTTGTACTTGCCGCAATGACATTCCCAGTCGCGGGTAGGGCCAAAGATTCTTTCACAAAAGAGCCCGTCGCGCTCCGGCTTAAGTGTGCGGTAGTTAATGGTTTCCGGTTTTTTTACTTCACCACTGGACCATTCACGAATTTGATCTGGAGAAGCCAGCCCAATCCGGATCCGGTCAAAGTTATTTAAATCCAACAAGGATTTTTCCCCCTTTAAACTGGTTTTACCGGTCAATACTACTTATCATCCAGCTCAAGATCTTCTTCGATGAAGGCGTCATCGAATTCGTCCACTTCATCATCACCGTCTTCTTTTTCATCACCTTCATCTTTTTGAGATCCAGTGTGCACTTCCTCCTGCATGTCTAAGCCATACTCCCTGGCCGCCTCATTAATATCCTCTTCGGATTCCCTAATGACAATTTCCTGCTCATCTTCTGATAATACCTTTACGTCCAATCCTAAACTCTGCAGTTCTTTTATCAGCACTTTAAAAGACTCGGGCACACCAGGTTCCGGTACATTTTCTCCCTTTACAATTGCTTCATAGGTTTTTACCCTGCCCACCACATCATCGGATTTTACAGTAAGAATTTCTTGCAAGGTATGAGCTGCACCGTAAGCCTCCAATGCCCACACTTCCATTTCTCCAAACCTCTGACCGCCAAATTGGGCTTTTCCGCCCAGCGGCTGCTGTGTAACCAGCGAGTATGGTCCGGTAGAACGGGCGTGGATTTTGTCATCAACCAGGTGGGCCAGCTTGAGCATATATACATAACCAACCGTGATGGGGCTGTCGAAGTATTCCCCTGTGCGGCCATCAACCAGTCGAATTTTACCGTTTTCAGGCAAGTTAGCCAGTCTTAAGCTTTCAATAATATCTTCTTCAGAGGCACCATTGAACACCGGAGTGGCAATATACAGCCCTAAGGTCTTAGCTGCCCATCCCAGGTGAGTTTCCAACACCTGACCAATGTTCATCCTTGAGGGTACCCCTAAAGGATTGAGGACAATTTCCACCGGTGTACCGTCAGGTAAAAAGGGCATGTCTTCTTCAGGTAAGATACGGGCAATTACACCCTTGTTACCATGTCGACCCGCCATCTTATCCCCTTCGGATATCTTGCGTTTTTGCGCAATATAACAGCGCACCAGATGGTTGACCCCCGGGGGCAGCTCATCGCCGTTATCCCTGGAGAAAACCTTTACATCCACAACCTTGCCTGCCTCGCCGTGGGGAACCCTGAGGGAAGTATCCCTTACCTCCCTGGCCTTTTCGCCGAAGATAGCCCTGAGCAATCTTTCCTCGGCGGTGAGCTCCGTTTCACCCTTAGGAGTAACTTTACCCACTAAAATATCCCCGGGGCGAACTTCAGCACCAATTCTAATGATGCCGCGATCATCTAAATCCTTTAATATTTCTTCACCCACGTTGGGTATATCCCGTGTGATTTCTTCAGGGCCCAACTTAGTGTCCCTGGCATCACATTCATATTCTTCAATGTGAATGGAAGTAAAATAATCTTCCTTTACCATCTTTTCGCTAATAAGAATGGCATCCTCATAGTTGTAGCCTTCCCAAGGCATAAAGGCAACTAATACGTTGCGCCCTAAGGCAAGCTCACCCTTGTCGGAAGAAGGACCGTCGGCTATTATATCACCCTCGTCTACCCTTTGGCCCTTAGCAACAATTGGTTTTTGATTTATGCATGTTCCCTGGTTTGAACGGGTAAACTTGAGTAACTTATACCTGTCCAATTCCTTATCTTCATCAGCACGAATAAGTATTTCGTCAGCTGTAACTTTTTCAACCGTTCCGGCCCGTTTAGCCAGCACCACAACCCCGGAATCCCGAGCCGCCTTATACTCAATACCGGTTCCCACATAGGGAGCCTGGGCCCTTAGCAGGGGCACCGCTTGGCGCTGCATGTTTGCACCCATAAGCGCCCGGTTAGCATCATCATGCTCCAAGAAAGGAATTAATGCAGTGGCCACACTGAAAACCTGTTTAGGAGACACGTCCATGTAGTCAACACCGCCGGTTGGAGCCACCAATATTTCCTGACCGTACCTTGCGTTTACTCTCTCTTCAACAAAGTAGCCCTCGTCATCCAGGGGAGCGTTAGCTTGGGCAATTACAACCTGATCCTCCTCATCGGCGGTCAAATAAACAATTTCGTCAGTGACGCGTTTGTTTTCCTTATCAACCTTACGGTAGGGGGTCTCCATAAAACCAAAATCATTTATTCTGGCAAAGGTCGACAGGGACCCAATCAAGCCAATGTTAGGACCTTCCGGGGTTTCAATTGGACACATACGGCCGTAGTGCGAGTGGTGTACGTCACGCACTTCAAAGCCTGCCCGTTCTCTGGAAAGCCCGCCGGGCCCCAGGGCCGACAAACGTCGTTTGTGAGTCAGTTCCGCCAAGGGGTTTGTTTGATCCATAAACTGCGACAACTGACTGGAGCCAAAAAACTCCTTAATAGAGGCAACCACCGGGCGGATATTAATCAAGACCTGGGGTGTTATTACATCAACATCCTGAATGGTCATGCGCTCCCTGACCACACGCTCCATTCTGGATAAACCAATCCGAAATTGGTTTTGCAACAGTTCACCCACCGAACGCAATCTTCTGTTGCCCAGGTGGTCAATGTCGTCTCCTCTTCCCTGTCCGTGCATTAAACTAAGCAGATAGCGTACAGTGGCTATGATGTCCTCTGGGGTCAGCTCGCGAATAAACTCCCTTTTCGCCGGAACCTCTTTGTTTAGGTAGCGATCAAACTCCAAGGCGCCACTTTCTTCATTCTTATATCGATATAACACACCGTGTTTTAATTTCTTGTGCAGCTTATAGCGTCCAACATTGGCCAGGTCATATCTTCTGGGATCAAAGAAAAGCGTATTAAGTAATGAACGAGCACTTTCAACAGTGGGAGGTTCACCTGGTCTTAGGCGTTTGTATATTTCCACCAAGGCATCTTCCTCTGAGTCAGTGTTATCTCTACTCAAAGTCTCGTTTATATGGGTATCATTTTCAAATAAGTCTAGAATTTGCTGGTTAGAACTATACCCCAACGCCCTAATTAGCACAGTGGCAGGTATTTTACGAGTGCGGTCTATACGCACAAATAAATGGTCATTAACATCGGACTCAAACTCCAGCCAAGCACCCCGGTTTGGAATTATTGTAGCACCATATACTTTTTTCCCACTGGGATCCAAACTCTCCGTAAAATATACTCCGGGGGAGCGCACCAATTGGCTAACAATAACCCGCTCAGCACCGTTGATGATAAATGTACCCTTGTCGGTCATCAAGGGAAAATCACCCATAAAGACCTCTTGTTCCTTTACTTCACCGGTATCCTTATTAATCAGCCTAACTTTAACACGCAAAGGTGCCGCATAAGTAACATCGCGCTCTTTACATTCTTCCACCGAATACTTTGGTTCACCTAGGGTGTAATCCAAAAATTCCAACACCAAGTTTCCGGTAAAATCCTGAATGGGAGATATGTCTTGGAACACCTCTCGCAATCCTTCTTTAAGAAACCAGTTGTAGGAATTTCTTTGGATCTCAATTAGGTTGGGCAGTTGTAAAACTTCCTTCAGTTTGCCGTAATTCCACCTTGCCCTGATGCCAACCTTTTCCGGAAAGACCATCTACTGCATCACACCCCTTATAAATTTAAAAACACGCAAAAGCAAGGTTACGGTTGTAAACCTTAGACCTCGCTTTTAAACATCCTTATCCACTATAATGTAACCACATTTTGCCCAACACATTCATTAATTGTTAATGTTAGATAATTAATCTTAACAAACCATAGAATGACATTTTTAAATGCTAGCATAAATAGCAATAATTGTCAAGGGCTTTTTTGTTGAGCTGCCGATAATTTAACAAATTATGTAATAATTTTGGCAACTTTCATTTGCTGCGGCCAATACTGCGGCCGGGCCAGTGCTATTTTGTACTAATTTTATTCTTACTAAAAAGTGCCTGTTTAACCAGGCACTTTTTAGTTTTACTTTATGTTATTTACTATTTGATTTCAACACTGGCACCGGCTTCGGTGAGCTTAGCTTTAATTGCTTCAGCTTCTTCCTTGCTTACTTTTTCCTTAACCGGTTTCGGAGCACTGTCTACCAATCCTTTGGCTTCTTTTAAGCCTAAGCCGGTAATTTCACGAACTACTTTAATAACATTGATCTTCTTGTCGCCGGCAGAAGTTAGAACAACATCAAACTCAGTTTGCTCATCTTCTGCAGCAGCGGCGGCACCGCCAGCAACAGGAGCAGCGGCTACGGCAGCCACCGGAGCAGCAGCGCTCACACCAAATTCTTCTTCAAAAGCCTTTACTAATTCAGCCAATTCTAATACGGTTAATCCTTTAACCGCTTCTAAGATCTCGTTAACTTTAGACATTTTCCAGTTACCTCCTTGGTATATATCATGTTTTAAGTAGTAATGGTTTTCTATGATGCAGTTTCTTCTTTTTGCTTACGAATAGCTTCAAGCACATAAACCAGGTTCCTGAGATTTGCTGACAATACGCCAGCAAAACCGTACATGGGTGCCTGCATTCCTCCCAGCACCTTTGCCAGCAGCACTTCGCGGGAGGGAAGATCTGCCAGCGCCTTTATTTCCTCCGTACTTACAACCTTTCCTTCCAATACTCCAACCTTAATTTCGAGACCCTTCTTAACTTCCTTTGAAAAATCATTTAGTATTTTCGCCGCAGCCACCGGGTCTTCGTTGCCAAATGTCAGTATGGTAGGTCCCTGTAGATAGGGGTCTAGTCCATCTATCCCCAGTTCATTGGCTGCTATCTTGGTCAGAGTATTTTTTGCTACTTTCATTTCACAGCCGGCCTTACGCATTTTTTCACGCAGGGCGGTGATTTTATCAACGGTAATACCTCTGTAATTTGATAGGATAACCACTTGAGCATTTTGCATTTTTCCCTTCACTTCTGCAACCATTTGCTCTTTTTGTTGTCTGGTAGGCATCGTAACACCCCCCTTCAAAGGGTTTTAGTAACAAAAAAGGGTCCTCCCTGAGACGCACAGGAGGACCCGCAATAAACTTGCAGGTATACTCTCCGGCCTCAGGTTGGCGACTGAAATCTTTAAGTTATAAAAACACCAACAGTCTACAGCAGGAACAGCATATAAAATTTTCGTGTGAGTACTGGCTAAAAATTAGCCTAACACCCTTTGGGGATTAACCTTAACTCCAGGACCCATTGTACTGGATAAAGTAATGCTTTTTAAATAAGTGCCTTTTGCAGCTGCAGGTCTTGCCTTTACTAAAACATCAATTAAAGTTTTAAGGTTGTCTTCTAACTTATCAACATCAAATGATACCTTGCCAATGGGAGCATGGATGATACCTATTTTATCGGTACGGTAGTTAATTTTACCGGCCTTGGCCTCATTAACTGCACGCTCCACTTCCATGGTCACTGTGCCGGTCTTGGGGTTTGGCATCAAACCGCGGGGACCCAGCACACGTCCCAATCTCCCTACTAGCCCCATCATATCCGGTGTGGCCACAGCCACGTCGAAGCCTAACCAACCGCCTTGGATTTTTTCAATCAGGTCTTCGGCACCTACAAAGTCAGCACCGGCAGCCTCTGCCTCTTTGGCCTTTTCACCTTTGGCAAAAACAAGCACTGTTTTGCTTTTGCCAATTCCATGGGGCAGTACCACTGCACCCCGGATTTGCTGATCAGCGTGACGGGGGTCAACACCCAGACGCACAGCAACTTCGACGGTTTCATCAAACTTTGCAGTGGCAGTTTCTTTTACCAATTCAATGGCTTCTGCGGCACTGTACAACTTAGTGCGATCAATTTTCTTTGACGCGTCTTGATACTTTTTACCATGTTTTGGCATTTTTATTCCTCCTATGTGGTATAACGGACTAATCCTCCCACAGGATAATCATTATTAACCTTCTACTATTTCAATGCCCATACTGCGGGCAGTACCCTCTACCATGCGCATTGCCGCTTCAATATCGGCAGCATTTAAGTCAGGCATTTTAATCTCAGCAATTTCCTTGACCTTTGACCGGGGCACCTTTGCCACCTTGACGCGGTTGGGCTCCCCTGAGGCTGTTTCAATGCCTGCCGCCTTTTTCAATAAGTCCGCAGCAGGCGGTGTTTTAAGCACAAAGCTAAAGGACCGGTCAGCATAAACGGTTATCTCCACCGGAATCACTAAACCGGCTTGCTTGGCAGTCTTTTCGTTGTACTCTTTCACAAAGGCCATAATATTTACTCCGTGTTGACCCAGAGCCGGTCCAACGGGCGGAGCCGGAGTTGCCTTACCTGCAGGAATTTGTAGTTTAATTACGGCAGCTACCTTTTTAGCCACTACACACACCTCCTCACACGATGTCTAGCTAATTTTTTCTACTTGGGCAAAATCTAATTCTATGGGAGTTTCTCGTCCAAACATTGAAACCATAACTCTTAACTTACCTTTATCAGGATATATCTCTTCAATTGACCCAACAAAGTTTTCAAACGGACCACTGGTAACCTGTACACTTTCACCAATAACAAATGACACCTTTGTACGCTTGGGGTCTTCTTCGCCCATTTGCTTCATAATTGCTCCGACTTCTTCATCACTTAAGGGAATGGGTTTTGAACCGGTGCCCACAAAACCTGTAACGCCAGGCGTATTGCGCACCACATACCATGAGTCGTCGGTCATGAACATTTCTACTAAAACATAGCCAGGAAAGACTTTTTTCTTGGTAACCTTCTTTTTGCCATTTTTCATTTCCACTTCATCTTCCATGGGAACAAGAATGCGGAAGATCTTTTCTTCCATGTTCATGGACTCTATGCGTCTTTCCAGGTTTGCTTTTACCTTATTTTCGTACCCGGAGTAGGTATGTATTACATACCACTTTTTACTCATACAAAGGGGACCTCACTTATCTAATAATAAAGGATACTCCACTGCTTAAAATAATATCTAAAACCCAAATTAAGATGGCAACGAATACCACGGCCACCAATACCACACCGGTGTAAACCAGCGTTTCCCGGCGTGTCGGCCAATGAACCTTTTTCAGTTCGCTTTTAACCCCTTGAAAGAAGTTTTTAATTCCAGCTATGCGATTTTTGGACGCAGATTTGCTATCCTTCTTCTTGGTTTCCCTCTTGGCTTTAGCTGGAGAGGCACCTTTTTCAGCGGTTGGTTTTTTCAAAGCTACCATAAATAAGCCACATCCCTTAAACCTATAGTACTAACACCACATCTTCTAACTCTACCGAGTTTCTTTATGCGCAGTATGAGTTTTGCAGAAACGGCAATATTTTTTCATTTCTATTCTGCCGGCGTCATTTTTTTTATTCTTAGTAGTTGTATAGTTTCTTCTCTTGCATTGGCTGCAAGCAAGTGTCACCCCTACCCTCACATTGCCACCTCCCTAAATAAAAAAAACTTACAAAGCCCCTATTGATTTTCACCTTATCAAATTTATCACAACTGTCATTACATGTCAACACACTTTAAGCTGTTGACCGCCGGAATATTGCTTTCTTAATTAATGATATTAATATTTTAACACCTTGTATCTTGATATATACCAAAAAGCGGGACGGGTCCCGCTTTTTTACTGAACTGCAGCACCTGGGAGGCGCTGTAAACTATGATGATCACAAATGATATTAAGAGCCCTACTCATGAATGGCAGTTACAACACCGGCACCCACTGTACGTCCGCCTTCACGGATAGCAAAGCGCAGACCCACTTCAATGGCAATGGGAGTGATTAGCGAAATGTTAAACTTGGTGTTGTCGCCGGGCATTACCATTTCTACTCCGTCCGGAAGCTGAACGGTACCGGTTACGTCGGTGGTACGGAAGTAGAACTGGGGACGGTATCCGTTAAAGAATGGGGTGTGACGGCCACCTTCTTCTTTGGTCAGTACATACACTTCTGCATCAAACTTGGTGTGGGGCTTAATGGTGCCGGGCTTTGCCAGAACTTGACCGCGCTCAATCTCTTTGCGGTCAACACCCCGCAGCAGCACACCGATGTTGTCGCCGGCTTCGGCATAGTCCAGCAGTTTGCGGAACATCTCTACTCCGGTACATACTGTTTTGCGTGACTTTTCTTGCATACCTACAATTTCCAGCTCGTCCTGTACCTTAACTTGACCCCGCTCAACACGACC
>NZ_JONT01000034.1 GCF_000711975.1 Desulfofalx alkaliphila DSM 12257
AGAAATGAGCTCAAGATGACTCAAACAGATTTTGCTGAAGCAGTGCATGTTAGCTTTTCAACAGTTAATAGATGGGAAAATAATAAAGTTGTACCTAATAGAATGGCGCGTGCTCTAATTATAGATTTTTGTGAAAAGAATGGTGTAAGTGAATTACTTATAAAAGCGTTAAAAGAATATAAATAGATGGATGGTGACAACATGGAAAAATCAATTTTAGAGAGGTTTGGTTTTAAATATAATAAAAGGAGCGTCCATACAGGTCGGACTATAATGTTGGAAGAGTTATCAAATCTCCTTGAAGCTGTTCCAGATGCGATTGTATATGATGATTATATTAAAGCTATTATAGATCAAAATTGCCTTTTGAAGAGATCATCTTCTTCCCGGACAATAACAGCTAATTTTTTAACGGAATTATACTCTCTTGATCCTACAATATCGATTTTCAGGAATTTATTATTTTTCTGGAATCGTGATGAAGAAGGAAGACCACTATTAGCAATGCTTTGTGCATTTTGTAGAGACAGAGTTCTAAACTACTCTTTCAAAGCAATTAAATCACTAGAACATAATGCCGAAGTCAAAAAAAAGTCTATAGAAGAGTTGATTGATGAGATGGAGCCGAATCGATTTAGTGAATCTACACTACAATCAATGGCTCGTAATATTTTGTCTAGCTGGACAAAAAGCGGTCACCTAAAGGGGAGACGTGATAAAGTCAGAGTTCAAGCGAAAGCTACACCTGCTACTGTGGCATATGCTATATTCCTTGGATATTTAGAGGGGCAGCGAGGTCCAGCTCTTTTTGAAACAACGTATATGGAGATAAATGATTGTTCTAAGGAAATGGCAATAGAACTTGCTGAAAATGCTTCAGCTCGTGGATGGATATTTTTTAAGCGAATTGGTAATGTGATGGAGATTTCACTTCCAAACCTTATTACTAAGGAGGAGGCAGATTTAATTTATGAGCAAAATTGATGTACTATTAAAGAATTACGAAAAAACTATTTCGATTCCTTGGAGAGATCTTGCTGCAGCTCAAAGAGTAATTTTTGCAGTTTACCAGGAATCTGATGAGCGTAGACTTAAGGCTAAGATTACAGAATTTGAATTAGCTACAAGAAATTTAAATCATGGGTGGTTAGAATTTAACTTAACAGATACATTTTCAGAGTGGATGCATAGTCAACGTTATGCAAAGAGTTATTATAAAAATCCAAAACTATTGTCTAATATTATTCATAAATATAGCGACTATATAGAAGAAAAATTCAGAAGGTTTATTGACAGTGAAAATATCACTGATGAAGATGTAGTTGCACTTTCAGGTGTTGGTTCTATCTTTGGATTTATAAAGGTTAGAGATTTAGTTGATAGGTTATCACCAATGGTGAAAGGAAGGCTTCTGGTGTTCTTCCCAGGAAGCTATGAAAATAATAATTATCGGTTACTTGATGGGTATGATGGTTGGAATTATCATGCACTACCTATTACATGTAATAAAATAATCTAAGGGGGATTTATATGCTGAATAAAGATGTATATTTGATTAATCCATTAGAACGTAAACTTGTTAATGAAGGCGTTGCAAGCGTTAATGATAGGAATCTTAATGTGCTTCGTTATGAAGTAGAGACTTTTGTTTGTGATGGGCAATATGAAAAAGGGATGGAACATATTCTTGAAGTTTATTTAAGAAACTTGGGACACGAACAACAACCAGCAGTTTGGGTTAGTGGCTTTTTTGGTTCTGGTAAATCACACTTAGTAAAAATGTTAGGTGCTTTTTGGCAGGATGTCGAGTTTCAAGATGGTGCAAGAGCTAGATCATTAGCAGATTTACCTGATAGTATAAAAGTTCTCCTTCATGAATTAAGTACTCAAGCTAAAAGATATGGTGGTTTGCATGCAGCCATGGGTACATTGAGTGCTGGTGCTAGTGGAAGTGTTAGGTTGGCTTTACTGAGAATAATATATAAATCTGCTGGGTTACCAGAAAATTATGCAAATGCATCCTTTGTTATGTGGCTGAAGTCTGAGAAAATTTATGACCAAGTTAAAGAGAAGGTAGAAGCTAAAGGATATGATTGGAATGAAGAACTAGATAACCTTTATGTGGCAGAAGGGCTGCATGAAAGCTTGTCAGAAGTAAAACCTAACCTATTCCCTACTCCAGAAAGCTGTGTTGAAACCTTAAATAATAGATTTCCGAATAAGTCAGATGTCACAAGCGATGAAATGATTAAATCAATTAAAGATGCACTATCAAAAGGTGGCCAAATGCCATTGACCTTAGTTGTATTAGATGAAGTTGAACAATATATTGGCGACAGTACTCAAAGGGCAATGGATGTGCAAGAGGTTGTTGAAGCATGTAGTAAGCAAATCGGAAGCAAACTGCTATTTATTGGAACTGGGCAAACAGCTGTAACAGGAACAGCATTATTAAAAAAATTGGAAGGACGATTTACTGTTAGAATAGAATTATCTGATACTGATGTCGATGCGGTTGTAAGAAAAGTGATTTTAGCTAAGAAGCCAGACAAAGTGCAAGAGATAAGAAAAATTATGGAGAAAAATATTGGTGAAATATCTAGACATTTAACTGCAACTAGTATTGGGCATAATCAAAGGGATGTAGAATACTTCACTCAAGATTATCCAATTTTACCAGTTAGAAGAAGGTTTTGGGAAAACACATTAAGAGTACTAGATCAAACAGGTACGGATAGCCAGTTAAGGAATCAGCTAAGCATGGTTCATAAAGCTACCCAATCGAATATAAACGAGCCATTAGGAAATGTGATTCCTGCGGATTATTTATACTACGATTTGGCAGATAAAATGCTTCATGCTAGAGTTTTACCAAGAAAAGTACATGAGAAAACAATGCTGTGGTACACGCAAGGAGATGATGAGAGGCTAGTTTCTAGAGCCTGTGGGCTGATTTTCTTAATTAATAAATTAGCTGGAACTAATAATGAGATTGGAATAAAGTCGAATATAGACACTTTGGCAGATCTTATGGTTACAGATTTATCTAGTGGGAGCTCACAGCTTAGAAGTAGGCTTGGTGATTTATTAGATGATTGCGAGCTGCTTATGAAGGTAGATGATGAGTACAGAATACAGACTGAGGAGAATTTAGCTTGGTTGGATGATTATGCGAGTAATCAAAATGTTCTTCGAAATGAAATGCATCGTGTAAATGCTGAAAGAGAAGATAGAATTAAAAAGAAATTTGTTGAAACAGTAGGGAAATCAACAATTATGCATGGACAGTCAAAGGTTGTTAGAGACATCAATTTCTTCTTTGGCACAACATTACCAGCAGATGCTAATAAGAATGTATATGTATGGGTTAGAAATGAATGGAGCACAGATGAAGATTCAGTACGGATTGATGCAAGACAAGCAGGAAATCAATCACCTACAATTTTCGTATTTATCCCAAAGAGAGCGGAGATTGCAAATTATATAGTGGAGTCAAAAGCTTCTACTGCTACTCTAAGCAAAAAGGGTTCACCGGCTCCTGTAACCCCTGAGGGCAAAGAGGCTATGGCGGCCATGGAGACGATTAAAAACAATGCTGAAAGAAATATTGATGAATTGTTAAGAGAGGCTTTATCTGAAGCTAAGGTCTTCCAAGCGGGGGGAAATGAGATTATTGAAGCAAACCTAAAGGACGCCATACTATCTGCTGCTAATAACTCAATTCATAGGCTTTTTCAAGAGTTTGATATAGCAGATAATCCTAATTGGAATAAAGTATTTTCAAAAGCTAAAGAAGGTGCACCTGATTCACTTAAATATGTAGGTTTTAATGGAGATGTAACTGAACATGCTGTATGTAAAAAAGTTATGAATTATATAGGCAGCGGGAAAAAAGGAACAGATATCAGAAGGGAATTCGAAAATGCACCTTACGGTTGGTCTGGAGATGCTATAGATGGGTCGTTACTTGCTTTAATGGTTGCAGGGTTGATTCGATGTTTGGACGAATCTGGGAATATAGTTAATCCAAAAGATATTGAAAGAAAACAAATTGGTAAGATGACCTTTAAAATAGAATCTGTGACAATCTCTACGAAACAAAGAATCCAGATTAGGAAGTTGTATCAAAAAGCAGGTATTAAGGCTGATGCAGGCAACGAGTCTTTAAAAGCTGAAGATTTCGTTAATTATATGTTAGAGCTTGCAGAAGATGCTGGAGGAGTAGAACCTAGACCTGAAAAGCCAGATACGTCGCTAATTAATGAGCTTAAATATCAGACAGGTAATGAACAGTTATTATCGATTTATGAAAATAGAAATAAACTAGAAACGCTTATTGAAGAGTGGTCTAAGTTGAAGTTGAACATTGAAAGTAGGATTATCAATTGGAATAAATTGGAACAGATGATATCTCTTGTTTCTGATGAAGATGCTATTAGTGATATTAAGAAACAAGTACAATCCATAAAAGAAGAACGTCAACTTCTTCATGAGCCTGATATGATAGTACCACTATTAAAGTCTTTAGAAAATATATTAAGAACTACAATAAATGAGAAGTATTCAAAATATTCAAGTGTTTACGACTATTTAAATAAAAAGCTAAATAGTAACGAAGCTTGGAGCAGATTAAGTGAAGAGAAGCGAACTAGTATATTAAAACAAAGCGGGCTCTCGAAAATTCAGCCAATTGCTTTAGGAACATATGAGGAATTATTGAGTGCTTTAAGGCAGTACCCATTAAGATCATGGACTGATAAAGAAGCGGCATTACAGGCCAAATTTAATATGGCTACCGAGATGGCCGCAAAAGAACTCGAACCAAAGTTGCAAATGGTTGAGATACCCAAACGCACACTTAAATCAGAAGAAGAAATTAATCGTTGGATTGAAGAAATAAGAGTTCAGCTTAAAGAAAAATTAGTCGATGGACCAATAATTGTACGCTAATCAGGAGGTGAAATGATTGAAACCTTTATCGAAGGAGTTAAGAAATAAATTTGAAAGAACCATAGAGAATGCTAGGGAAATAGCAGAGGAAGCAGCAAGAATTGCTCTAGAACAACTAGGAGTAGGTGAGGCTTCGCCATATAGTTATTTATCAGAGGATGAGCGAGCATTGCGTAGAAGATTACGAGCACATGGTCGAAATCTAGGCGATGTTCGAGATCCAAAAACAGAAACTCAAGAAATTGATAGATTGGTTGAGGAAATAGCCTATGAACATTGGCATAGAATGCTTTTTGCAAGGTTCTTAGCAGAAAACGATTTGCTTATGTATTATGAAGATGATGATATAGAGAATGCAGTTCCAGTTACATTATCAGAGTGTGATGAATTGGCTCAGGAACTAGGGATGAAGAATGGTTGGGAAGTAGCGGCAAAACTTGCAACTAAAATGTTACCGCAAGTTTTTAGGGCTGACTCACCAGTGTTTAAAGTTGAATTATCTCCAGAAAAGCAAAGGCAGCTTGAAAATCTTGTTTCAAGTATTGAAGGAGATGTATTTAAAGCATTCGATAGTTTAGGATGGGCTTATCAATTTTGGCAAAATAAGAAGAAAGAACTGATTAACAAGTCTGAATCAAAGATTGGTGCAAAGGAATTACCAGCTGTAACGCAAATTTTTACTGAGCATTATATGGTAGACTTTTTACTTGATAATTCTATTGGTGCTTGGTATGCAAACAAAAATTTGAAGAAAAATAAAATGACCAACATCAAAATAGAAACTAATGTAAAAAAAGAACTAGGATTATCTAATTTTAGCTTAGATTCATTAAGATTGAACAAGAATGATAATCAAGAATGGGAACCACTAATTAAGGATTTTATAGGCTGGCCAGAGAACTTGTCAGATTTTAAACTGCTAGATCCTTGTGCAGGTTCAGGTCACTTTTTAGTGGCAGCGTTCAATAAGCTAGTACCGATGAGAATGGCCCTAGAAAATTTGACTGCTAAGGAAGCTTGTGATGCTGTAATTAAGGAGAATATTTATGGGTTGGAAATTGATAAAAGATGTGTTGAAATAGCAGCATTTGCTATAGCACTAAATGCATGGAAATATCCAAATGCTGGAGGTTTTCGCATATTACCGGAGCTGCAAATAGCATGGTGTGGGCAATCACTTAATATGAAACGAGATGAATGGATTGCTTTAGGAGGAAATAATAATGAAGTAAAAATGCATTTAGATGCACTTTATAATATCTTCAAGAATTCTTCTAGTTTAGGGAGCTTAATAGATCCATATGATTTATTTGAGAAAGATAGCTTGTTCTTTAATAATTACGATGAAGTATGCAAAAACTTGGAAAGGGTTTTTAATGGTAATAAAGATATAAAAGAAATGGGAGTTATTGCGCAGGGAATTGAAAAGACTTTTAATATTCTTAATGATAAATATCATCTTGTTGTTACTAATGTTCCTTACTTAGGTAAAGGAAAAATGAGTGAGCCACTAAGAAGATATGTTGAGAAATATTATGCTGGAGCGGATGATGATTTAGCAACATCGATGATAGCTAGATGTCAAAAGTTTTGTGCTTATGGAGGGATTTCACTTTACGTTACATCTAAAAATTGGATGTTTATAAAAACATTTGAGGAATTCAGACTAGAATTACTAAATAAGTACAAATGGAATTTTGTTATAGATCTTGGATATAAAGCATTTAGTACACAAATGTACGACTTTCCAGTATGTATGATTTCTATTAAAAATTTAAAGCCCCAAGAGAATGATAAAATATATTCTTTATCAACAGGCAACATTCCTTTAGAGGAAAAAATTGAGTATCTAATATATAATACAGCTAAAGTTTCAATGCAAAATCACCAAAAATCGAATCCTCAAAATCGCATTATTTTTGATCTTGATTTTAGTAATGAATTGATGAAGGAATATATAAAATCTACTGAGGGGTTGTCTACAGGTGATTCTGATAGATTCATAGCTAATTTTTGGGAAAATACAAATGGAAGTAATGAGTGGAGCTATTACCAAACATCACCTTCAAACGATTACAACTTAGATGGATGTTCGAAAATTATATATTGGCAAAATGGTAATGGGATACTTTCGGAATTTAAAGGTGCAAGAATACAAGGTAATGCAGCATGGGGGAAAAAGGGGATTATAGTAGGGCGTGTAGGGCAAATAAGATCTAATATTTATTTAGGATATTTATTTGATAAAAGTTCGGTAGTATTATCTATGAAAGATGAAGCATATTTTGATGATATATGGAATTATGTGAAATCAAAAAAATTCAAAGATTCAGTTAGAAAGATGGATACCAAATTAGGTGTTGCTACTTCTGTATTTGAAAATGTGCCCATTAATATCGATGAATGCACAAAAGAGAATAAATATAAGTACAGTATTTATTCAGATGACCCTACACAGTGGATATTCCATGGTCACCCACGTAAATCAATAGATCCTTTACAAGTCGCAGTTGTAAGACTGTTAGGTTATAGATGGCCTGCAGAATTAGATGATGATATGGAGTTATCTGAAGAATCTAGAGAACTTATTGCACAATCTCAGAGCTTATTACCTTATGCAGATAAGGACGGTGTTGTTTGCATCCCATCTGTAAGGGGGGAGGCACCGGCTTCCGAAAGACTGCTTAATTTGCTTGCTGCAGCATATAAAGACGAAGACATTAATATGATATTGCCAGAACTACTCTCTAATGCTGATCATGCGGGAAAAAGTTTGGAGTCGTGGCTTAGAGATAAGTTCTTTACACAGCATTATAAACTGTTTGGGCATCGTCCATTCATTTGGCAAATATGGGATGGATTAAAAGATGGGTTTTCAGTTTTAGTGAATTATCATAAGCTAGACAGAAAGAATCTAGAGACTTTAATTTATACTTACTTGGGGGATTGGATTAGTAAACAGAAATCAGCTATGATGGACGGCATAGAAGGTGCAGAAGAGAAATTAAATGCTGCCATAAGTTTGAAAAAGAAATTGGAATTAATACTCGAAGGAGAAGCTCCATATGACATATTCGTGAGATGGAAGCCTCTTAATAAACAGCCTTTAGGCTGGGAACCTGATTTAAATGATGGCGTACGTGTCAACATTCGTCCTTTTATGCTGGTTGGAGATGTGGGAAAAAAAGGCGCTGGAGTGTTACGAGATAAACCAAATATTAAGTGGAATAAAGACAGAGGTAAAGATACAGAAAATAGTCCTTGGTATCATTTGTTTGGTGGAAATAGAATTAATGATTACCATTTGACACTAGAAGAAAAGAAAAAAGCAAGAGAAGATGAGGTGAAGTTCAGTTGAAATTAATAAATAATATAATAAACAGCATCAGAGCAGCAGCAAATTATAATCCTGAAGCTGAATCTCCACCTCAATGTATTTTATGGACTGATAAAGAAAAGCTTTGGGAAAAGGCTGTAGAGGTACTTAAAGGTGAGATGCCAGAACTACTTGTACTTGGGGAATATAAACCTGAAGTTCATATGGGACCAGCGATATGGTTAAGAGTAGCTATTTCTGGATTAATTGATAGTTATAAAGTTCCTATTGGAAAAGTTCCGGTATTATATTTGCCAGGTGTAAGTAGACAAGATATAAGAGCGGTGGAAAGCTGCTCTGAGGAACTTATGCCACTTGCAGAGTTGCAGTATCGTGGTGTAATCTGGTCTCAGATAAATTCAAGAGACTGGACACCACTAGCATATTTAAAAACTAAAAAGGGAGGATTAGGACTAAATATTCAACAAGATACTCAAACAATTGAAGCACTTGAAAGAGCTCTAGTGAAGCTTTTGTTTGAAGAGATTGACTCTTTAAAAAATGAATATTTAGATAAGGATTATTTTAATGCACTTTTAACAGGTGGAGATACCATAAGAGATGTTCTTAACTGGATAAATGATCCCGATTCATTTAAGAAAAGCAAAAGCGATGAAGAGTGGGAAGCTTTTGTTGAAATTTGTATTTCAAAGTTTCAGCTTAATCCAGAGCAGGATACAATTTATACTGCTGCTGAAAAAATTGCATGGAAAGAGCCACAATGGGATTCTGTGTGGGATAGATTTTGTGAAGCACCAGCAAAATATAATGCTATACCACAAGTCATGCGCAATATTATTATGCCACTTGGTATAGAGCCTGACAGATCGCCACAATGGAATGATCAGCAAGAGAGTGCATTAAGAAAAGAGTTAAAACTATTAGTTGGATTAGCTGAACATAACGCAAGAGATAGAATTATTGAATTAGAAAAGACTCATGGCGAAAGAAGAAACTTTGTATGGGCTGCAAGTGGAGATGCTCCATTGGCGGAAGCTATGTACTGGCTAAGTATTATTGCAGAACATACTCAGAAAATTATTACTGGAAACATAACAGAAATAATTAAAGCTTATGAGGATTGGGGTTGGAAAGTGGATAATGCGGTTTCTAGAGCTTTGGAATTAGTAAAAAAACAAGAGGATATTGATGCGATTACCAATGCTATAAGATCCATATATATTTCATGGATAGATGAATGTGCTAGGAATTTGCAAAAGGCAATTGCTACTAATCCAATCAAGTCAGTTCCTAACGAACATAAACCTGGAGAATGTATTTTGTTTGTAGACGGACTACGGTTTGATATGGCAAAACAAGTATCAGAGAACTTAACTGCACTTGGGTATGATGTAATGTATCGGTCAAGATTATCCGAGCTCCCTTCATTAACTGCTACCTGCAAACCAGCTTTAATGCCAATAGCAGATGAGTTAATTGGTTTGGAAGTAGATAATGAAGATTTTTGCCCTGTGATCAAAGAAACAAATCAAAAAGCATTATCACAAAGATTAGAAAGTCTAATGAATATAAAAGGTTGGAAAGTATTAAAGCATGGTGATTATAGAAAAGAAATAGAAGATAATGCATGGTTGGATTATAGTCACATAGATGAAGATGGACATAGTTTGGGTTGGCGTATAGTTCAAAATTTCAGTCGTTATATTGATGAAGTTGTTGAAAAGGTTGAGATTTTATTTGCAAATGGTTGGTCTAGAGTAAAGATTTTATCAGATCACGGCTGGTTAATGATGCCAGGGGGACTTCCAAAGGTAAATATTGCTGCATCACTTGTTGATAGTAAATGGGGGAGGACCGCTGCAGCAAAACCAGGAGCCTTATTAGATGTTAACTATTATCAATGGTATTGGAATCCGAATGTCCATTTTGTATTAGCTGAAGGAGCCGGATGTTATAGAGCAAATACAGAATATACACATGGAGGGATAAGCCTGCAGGAAAATATCCTGCTTGATCTATTGATATCGGCTCCAAAAGGTAATAATAACGCTTTACTAACAATTACAGATATTGTTTGGAAGGGTATGAGGTGTAAAGTAGCTGCTGAAGGTCAATTTGAGGATTTAAGGCTAGACATTAGAACGAAGTCAGCAATGCCAGAAACCTCAATAGTAATGGGGGTCAAGGAATTTCCATCAGATGGGATAACATCAGTGGTCGTTGATGATGATATTTATGAAGGAAAATCTGCCTTTTTAGTAGTCCTTGATGAAAATGATAAAGTAGTCTATCAAATAGCAACTATTATAGGAGGTGAGCAATAAATGAATTTTGACAGAATTGATGAAATTGCTGCCTCAGTATTAGATGGATATTTAGTAAAAAAGGATTTGGTTAGAACATTCAGCAGGCAATTCCCTGTACCTACCTATGTTGTAGAGTTTATGTTAGGTCGATATTGCGCTAGTACTAATGAGGATGAAATTCAAGAAGGAATTGAAATTGTTCAGAAACAACTGAAGTCTAAGACTGTTAAAGCAGGAGAACAAGAGTTGTTTAAAGCTAGAGCCAGGGAGCAAGGTGAAGTAAGGATAATTGATATTATCAATGCAAGATTAGATGAGAAAAGTGATTCCTATGTAGCTACTCTACCTAGTTTACAATTAAAAGATATACGTATTTCTCCTGAATTAGTCAGTGAGCACGAGAGAATATTAACTGGAGGTTTTTATGCAGAGGTGTCTTTAGCTTATGATGCCACAATTGCTCAAGAGAATAGGGGAAGACCGTTTGGGATTGAAAGTATTCGTGCAATACAGTTGTCTCAGAAAAACGTACTTGACGTACTTGCAGATGCGAGAAAAGAGTTCACAACAAAGGATTGGAAGGATTTTCTTTTGAGAAGTATAGGAATTGAACCGAGTGGTTTAAATGATCGTGCTAAAGATGCATTCTTCTTAAGGATGGTTCCTTTTGTTGAGAGAAACTATAATTTAGTTGAGCTAGGACCACGAGGAACAGGTAAGAGTCATCTGTTTCAACAGGTTTCTCCCTATGCGCATTTAGTTTCTGGTGGCAAGGCGACTGTAGCAAAAATGTTTGTTGATAATAATAGTGGTAGACGTGGATTGGTTTGTCAGTATGATGTAGTTTGTTTTGATGAAATTTCAGGCATTTCATTTGATAAAAAAGATGGCATTAACATAATGAAAGGCTATATGGAATCAGGTGAGTTTAGTAGGGGTAAAGAGAGTATAAGAGCTGATGGCAGTATAGTCATGGTTGGTAATTTTGATGTTGATGTCGAACATCAGCAAAGAATTGGACATTTGTTTGGACCATTACCGCCAGAAATGCGTGACGATACGGCTCTAATGGATAGAATACATGCTTATTTACCAGGATGGGATGTTCCTAAGATAGGAAAAGAAATATTAACAGACCATTTTGGATTAGTAAGTGATTTTCTATCCGAGTGTATGAGTCAACTCAGATTACAAAGCAGGCTTTCAGCGATTCAGGGGAGAGTTCACTTTGGTGGTGCTTTAAGTGGACGTGATACTAACGCAGTCAATAAAACTGTAAGTGGCTTACTAAAACTTCTGTACCCAGGGGACGAAAGTGAAATTCCAGATGAAGACATTGAATGGTCTGTTAGGTTAGCAATGGAAAGTAGAAGAAGGGTTAAAGAACAGCAAAAACGGATAGGAGCGGCGGAATTTAGAAATACTCATTTCAGCTATATAATGGGAACTGAAGGAATTGAAAAATATGTATCCACTCCAGAGCTTCAGAGTGAAAACAGTATAGGAATAGATCCACTTGAGCCTGGACAAGTATGGACTATAAGTCCTGGAGGGTTTGATGAGCATCCAGGATTATTTAGGATAGAGGCTACAGAAGGACCAGGTAACGGAGTTAAGATTTTAAATAAACCTGTACCTGCTGCATTTAAAGAAAGTGTTAGTTATGCAGAACAGAATTTGTATTCAAAAAGTAAACTTTTAGTTGGCGATAAGGATCCTAGATCCCATGAATTTGCATTGCAGTTAAGAGCATTTGATTCAGCGAAAAATGGTGCAAAAATTGGAATAGGAGTGTTGATTGCTTTATGTACAGCTATGCTTAAGAAAAGCGTTCGAGGTGGTTTAATAGTAGTAGGTGAAGTAAATTTAGGAGGTTCTATCGATATTGTTCATAATCCAGTAACATTAGTTGAAATTGCTGTTGAAAAGGGAGCAACTTCAATTCTAATGCCAGTATCTTGTAGAAGACAGTTATTTGATTTATCTGATGAAATGGCTACAAAGATAGATATTCAATTTTACTTAGATTCCAGAGAAGCCTTAATTAAATCGATTGTTGAATGAGTAAGAAGAATTAACGATTATTTACTATAATTGAATTAACAATTAGGACCAATCATATCAAGCTCAAAGCTTGGTACATGATTGGTTCTTTTACTCTTAGACCAATACTTATTAACATAGGTAATATAGCAATATTATTTGTGTTAAATAAGTATTCAATTTTAAGGAGGTGATGCCTATGCTTGCGTTGGTACATGTATTCTAGCTTTAATAATAAAACTAAAGGAGGAAAAACATGATTGGTATAGAGCAATATCAAAAAATCCAGGAATATAAAGCACTTGGACTCGCCCAGACCAAAACTGCTAAAGCGCTGGGGATCACCTATACTTCTGTCAGTAAATACTGGAATATGAGCAAAGAAGATTATGCCATGGAAGCTGAGCAGGAAAAGCACCATATGGATAATTATCGACAGTACATATTAGAGCAATTGAAAATATGCCCACAAATCCGGGATACCAATATCTATCTCAAATTAATGGAAGCTTTTCCTGATTTACAAGTTAAACGAGCTACTTTTTATCGCTATATGAAGGCCCTAAGGGAACAGCACGGGTATCAGCATACCAGTAAGCGGAAAATCTCACCACGTGAAGTCTCGCCACCAGGATATGAAGCGCAGGCTGATTTTGGTCAATATAAACTTAAAGATATGTATGGAAGAATTGTAAGGGTATATTTCTTTTGTATGGTTCTGAGTTATAGCAGAATGAAATTTGTTTGCTTTTCACCGGATCCCTTCACGACCGAAACAGCCATAAAAGCTCATAACTATGCATTTCAATATTTTGGAGGAAGACCACAGACAATTCTATATGATCTTGATAGGGTCTATGTGGTTAGCGAAAATCTAGGTAATATTATATTTGTACCGGCCTTTGAAGAATATGTTAAGCGTATTGGCTACAGTGTTTCATTATGCAGGCCAAGAGATCCTCAGAGTAAAGGTAAGGTAGAAGAGGTAATTGGATATGTCAAGCAAAGCTTTCTAGAGGGGAGGGTGTACACCGGAATTGACAGTCTTAATAGTGCAGCTCTTGCATGGTTGGATAGAGAAGGCAACGGGCGAGTTCATACTGTGACTAGAAAAGTGCCACGAGAAATGTTTATTGATGAACAAAAACAGCTTTTTCATGTTAAACCATATTCAGAGGTATCAAGTACTGTAGCATCCTTTGATTCCAATGGAGTGGTCAGCTATAAAGGGAATCGTTATCAGATTGATGTCGGTGTGATGGATGCACATCAACGTATACGTATTGAGGATGATGGTGAAATACTTCTATTTTATGATACCGATACTAATGAATTATTAGCTAAGTATCCTGTCACTTGCCTCTTTATCCTCTTCCTAACCTGAAGAGTTTTTTCAAATTAACCCGGTTAGACAATGTTTCCTATGCCCCGACATTTTGCTATAATTTTTGCAAAATGCTTCGGGGTGATTTTTGTGGTCGTTTATCATGACTTTAAAATCGATTTAGAAGAATATGCCCGTTTGGGAAAGGAAAACAATTTTCCTTCTTTTGATAGATGTCCCTGTTGTAAGGGCATGGTTCGCCTTTATCGTCATGGCTACTACTGGCGAAATGCGGTTGATGGTGAAAAAGCGGAGTACAGCATTCCCATCTGTCGCTTGATTTGTC
>NZ_JONT01000035.1 GCF_000711975.1 Desulfofalx alkaliphila DSM 12257
TTACAGGCGAGAATCAAGGTGGGCATGGACAGATTGAGAGAGGAAATATAAAACGCATCCTAAGCGGGTGCGTTTTTGTTGTATAAAGGCAGGTGAATCAGTTGGCCAAAAGCATACGGGGCATAAATGTTGTTATCGGTGCCGAAACTACTGGGCTTAGTAAGG
The DNA here is from genome assembly GCF_000711975.1 of Desulfofalx alkaliphila DSM 12257. Taxonomy (NCBI): domain Bacteria; kingdom Bacillati; phylum Bacillota; class Clostridia; order Eubacteriales; family Peptococcaceae; genus Desulfofalx; species Desulfofalx alkaliphila. The sequence goes on from NZ_JONT01000035.1 coordinate 166, forward strand.
CCCTTACTGACGTAAATAAAAAATCCAGGGACATACAAAAAGAACTTAGGCAAGTTGACCGCCTGCTGAAATTCAACCCACGCAACACCGAACTTTTAGCCCAAAAGCAAAAATTACTGGGTGACCAAGTGGCGAATACTCGGGAGAAGTTAGACCGCCTAAAAGTGGCCCAGGCCCAGGTAAACGAGCAATTCCGCAGGGGCGAGATTAGCGAAGGACAGTATCGGGCGTTTCAGCGTGAATTGATAAAAACAGAAAGTCAACTAAAGCACTTTGAAAGACAGCTTGCGGCTACCAGAAAAAGCCTTGACGACTATGGAAAGTCCATGCAAGACGCTGGTAGAAAAATGACCGATGCCGGGAAAAACCTGTCTATGAAAGTCACTGCGCCAATTGTCGCTTTAGGTGCAGTGATAGCTAAAACTGGCATGGAATTTGAATCTAGTATGTCACAGGTACAAGCCTTGTCAGGTGCCACGGCTGGAGAAATGCAAAAAATGGAGGAAGTCGCCAAACAGTTAGGGGCGACTACTGTATTTTCAGCGTCACAAGCGGCCGAAGGTATGGCCTTTTTGGCCATGGCGGGCTGGGAAACCCAAGATATTCTAGCCGGAATCCCCGGTATCTTAGACCTAGCTGCTGCCGGTGCAATGGACTTGGGCAGGGCGGCTGATATTACATCAAACATTATGTCCGCTTTTGCAATCGAAGCAGAAAAAGCAGGCCACGTTGCAGACGTGTTGGCCGCTGCCAGCAGTAACGCAAACACCAACCTAGAGCAGATGGGTACTGCAATGACCTATCTCGCCCCTGTTGCAAATACACTGGGGTGGTCTCTTGAAGAGTCTGCGGCCGCGGTAATGGTCATGAGTGACGCAGGGTTACAAGGCGAAAAAGCAGGTGCGGCCTTTGCGACATCTTTGCAGAGGCTGGCAAAGCCTTCGGCAGAAGCAAAAAAGGTAATAGATGAATTAAAAATATCCTTTTTTGATGCCGAAGGACAAATCAAGCCACTACCCCAACTTATAGGCGAGGTACAAGAGGCGACTAAAGATCTAACGAGCGAGCAAGAAGCAGCCAAACTGAGCACCATCTTTGGGGCGGAGGCCTACAAGAACTGGGCGGTACTTTTAGAAGCAGGATCAGAAACATTAGGCAAAAAAACACAAATGCTGCACGAATCAGAAGGTGCAGCAAAGCAAATGGCCGAAACCATGCTGGACAACACCAAAGGGGCAATTGAGGAGCTAAAATCTGCCCTAGAAGGGCTTGCCATCCAGATTTCAGAGCACATCCTACCTGCTATAAAAAGTTTGATAGAGTATGGGACTGGTTTAGTACAAAGATTTAGTGAAGCTCCCCCCATAGTGCAAAAAATAACAGTTGCTATTGCTGCTTTAGCAGCGGCCATTGGCCCTTTGTTAATTGTTGTGGGTTTGGTGGCCCAAGGGTTAGGGGCAATAATGCTGGTACTCCCGAAACTGGGGGCAGCCTTTACAGCTTTAACGGGGCCTGTCGGCCTAGTTGTTGCTGGTTTGGCGGCGGCAGCTTTTGGCATATCAAAACTAGTTGGTCACTTAAAATCAGACGCAATCCCTGTTGTTGATTTGTTTGGTGAAGAGGTGTCCGAAGCTACACAGCAGGCTGTTGGTGGTTTTCTTGATCTACACGACAAGGCAACGATAGCGTTAAGCCAACTAAGTTGGAGTAGCCAAATTGTCACGCAAGAAATGGCTAACGGTATAGTAGAGACTTACGGCCAAATGAGTGAACAGATTTTATCTAGCATTAAAGAGCGACATAACCAATCAATTGCTTCTATGAAAGGGTTTTTGGCTGATAGTAGTAATATAACACAAGAACAACAAGCGCAGATTTTGTCTGACATGGAAAAACACCATAAAGAACAAGAAGAAATTGTTGCTAACGGCGAGAAAAGAATTAAGGAAATCTTAGAAGTAGCGGCTAAAGAAAAAAGGCAGTTAAAAGAAGAAGAAAAAGCCGAGATAGAAAAAATAAACAACGAGGTAAAAGAATTAGGTATCCGCCACCTATCCGAGAGCGAAGAAGAGCACAGGATTATCCTTTCTCGGATGAAGAATAACGCCGAAATTATAACAGCCGAGCAAGCCGCAGAAGTGGTACGCAGCAGCAAAGAACAGGCTGATAAAACCATAGAAGAGGCTGAAAGACAGCGAGACAAGACCATTGCGGAGATTGAATACTTACGAGATGAAGTTGGTGCAATTTCTGAGGAACAGGCTAAAATGCTGATTGAGGAAGCAAGAAAACAGTGTGATGAAGTAACCAAAGAAGCAGAAGAAATGCACCAGAATGTCATTGAAGAAGCTAAGGCCCGTGCCCAAGAACATGCCGATCTTGTGGATTGGGAGACTGGCGAAGTGCTTAGCAAATGGGAAGTTATGAAAAACAACGTAACTACCAAGGCAAAAGAATTGAAAGAAAACATGTTTACGACATGGGAAGATGTAAAAACCAACACTAGTCAGGCATGGGAGAATATAAAAACATCTGCTGTAAATGCGGCTAGCAGTCTATATACTTCCGCAAAAGGCAAACTCGAAGAATTGTGGGCGTATATCAAAGACATACCGGGGCAAGCAGTAGAGTGGGGCGCAGATATAATTCAGGGCCTGTGGAAAGGTATTTCCGAATCCGCTGCAACTATGGCCAATAATCTTAGAAACTGGTTTAGCAAAAACGTTATAGGTGTTGCAAAAAGCATACTAGGCATCGCATCACCCTCCAAGGTATTTATGACCATTGGCCGGGAGATTGTTACGGGCCTAGGGGATGGAGTTAATGCCCAGAGCGGCTACGCTGTAGACCAGATTAAGCGGCTGGGCGATAAGCTACTCAATACCGGTGACGCTATCAGCACAGGTTTGATCCGTGTTGACAAAAAGACCGGCGAAGTCATTCACGACAATACTTACAAAAACATTATGAAGCGGATCGACTTGTACTACCGCGACCGTGATCGCCGGGTAGCCCTTATGACGGACGCGACAGACGCAAACATAAAGCAACTGCAAAAAGAAATAGACGCCACTCAAAAGGCTACAGATATAAAAATAAAGCTGTATGAACAGGAATACAGAGCAAAGTCCAGCCTAGTTGACGATGAATACGATGCACGAGTTAAGGCGTTGTATGCTGAGATTGACGCCATCGACAAGCTAAACGAGCAAGAAAAGCGGGCTAGAGAAGAACAGGAATATCAGGACAAGATAACCAACCTATGGGCCGAATATGACGCGGCGGTTGAATCCGAGCAAGACGCGGGGCATATTTTAGATCAAATACACCAGGTTGAAGCTGAGCGGCGACAAAGGCTGGTCGAGCAAGAGCGGCGCGACCGGCAACAACAGATCCGAGAACAGATTGAACTTGAACGTGAGCGGGCAGCCGAGAAGAAACGACAGCTCGAGGAAGAGCTGGAAGAAAAACGATACAACTTAGAGCAACAGCGTATTGCCGAACTGGAACACATGAACCAGATCATATCGTTTATGCAGGAGCAGGTAAGGCTTACTGAGGAATTAGAAAAAGTCCAAACCGACATTAAGAATAAAGAGCTAGAAATACAGACGAAACAAATGGACGAAGAAACCAAAGAGCAGACCAAAGCCGACCTTGCAGAATTAAAAGAACGAGAAAAGAACCTGAAAAAGACCATCGCCAACAACCAATCCAACCTGGAGGCATTTACACCAAGGTTGCAGCAAATATCTAACAGATATGGCCAGGTAATGTTGGCTGGGTTTAAGTCCACCGAAAGTCAAATCAAGGCGTATATTAACGACTTAATTATATACATGCAGGAACAATTAGCGCAGGCTGGGATTGGCGGGGCACTGAGGGCTGACGGCTACCATGCCCAGGGGCTTGCCTACGTGCCCTATGATAACTACAGGGCAATCCTCCACGAAGGGGAAAGGGTCCTGACCAAAGCTGAAAACCGGGAGTATACCGAGGGTGGGAGCAATAAGGGCGGCGATGTTACTGTCGTACAACATATTTACAGTCCGACCCCCGATCCAAGAACTGAGCAGCGCAGAGCGGCCAGGGAATTCAAAAAGCTTGCCCTGGGGGTGTAAACCATGAAAAGCACTGAAAAATTAGTATATAAGAATTCCAACGGGGAGATAGTAGAATTTTCATACTTCTCCCCGTTTACTCCCTTGGAGTTTTCCGAGGCCCTGGACAGCGAAATTACCTCAGTTAAAAATAATCTTCAAGATGGGGAGACTTTTGTCAGTGAGACTTTGGAGCCGCGGATCATCACCATTGACGGCTTCTTTCAGCTCTCGCCGACAAATAACGTCCTGGAACGGAGACTGAGGAAAGTCTTTAATCCTAAGCTGTCCGGAACCTTGACCTTTCAGGCATTGGACTTTGTTCGTCAGATTGATGTGAGACCGGAATCCCTGCCGGAAATAAAGAAGGAGGACCGCCGGGGAATATTCAGTATTGAACTGATCGCTCATAATCCGTTTTGGCGGGAAGTAGAACGCATGGAGTTTTTAGCACTGCTAAACCCATTGCTACGCTTTCCGCTGGTGATCCCCGAGGGAGGTATGATGTTTGGCATACGATCCTCAATTTTGCAAACCGAATTTGAGAACGTGGGCGATGTGGAGACCGGTTTCCGGGTAGTGTTCAAGGCCAGGGGAGGGACAGTGGTAAACCCTTGGGTTACTAATGTTTTGACCGGAGAAAAAATAAAAATCCTATACACCATGGCGAAAGACGACATAATTGAAGTTATCAATTATCCGGGTAAGAAGCAAGTTCTCATTAACGGGGTTAAGTCTTTTCAATACTTAGACCGGCTGAATTCAACCTTTTTCAATCTGGCAGTTGGCCGGAATGTCATGGGGTATCAAGCCGATGAAAATACAATTAATCTTGATGTGATTGTTTATTATAGCCCGGCTTACTTGTAGGAGGTGATAGGGTGCGGATTGAGGTATTCAAAGGTTTTGAACTGGTTGACATGATCTATGAATACGCAAGCCTTGAACGGGAGAGAAAATATGCCGGGGCGGGTAATTTTACGCTGGTTTTAAACAGCTTGGAATATGTGACGGCACTGCAACGGGACAATTATTTAGTGATCGGCGATGATTGCTACATCATCGAAAACGTGCATAAGTACAACACCGAAAAAGGCGAAATACGGTTGGAGGTTACCGGTCGGCACCTGAACAGCATCCTTGACCGCCGGGTAGTGAGTACCTGGGCACTGAATACCGGCACCACATATGAGAGACAGATTTATACCTTGGTGGACGCTAATTTTATCACAGCATCTGACACATCCCGCCGGGTGCCTTTTTTGTTTAGTGCGCCATCTAAAGACTTGACCGTCAAACCCACCGAGGGACAAGTTTTTGAAAGCATCGACGTTTTAAGCATATTGGAAGAAATATGCCTACGGGCGGGGATTGGCTTCCGGGTTAACTTTGACCCGGAAAATGAAAGAATGACCTTTGAGGTTTACCGGGGTGCAGACCGGACAGAAGATGTGTTTTTTAGCGAGGATTTTGGTAATGTTGCCGATAGTGAATTATACGAACAAGGCCGGGACTATCGAAATGTCGGCTACCTAAATAATCAGGGGACACTAACCCGGATTGGTAATGCAACGGGTTTGGACCGTAGGGAATTTATTTATGAAGGTGACGATCCCGCCGATGTGACAGCGGAGTTGGCCGCAAGAAAAGTGCTGGTTAGTGCCGAGTGTGCCATACTGCCTACCGAACAATTTACCTACCGGGTGGATTGGGATTTGGGCGATGTGGTGACATTTATTGACCGGGGTATCGGGTTTACTGTTGAGAAATCCGTGCTGGAAATAAAAGAAACCTATGCCGGCGGTAAGTTGGATTTGGATTGTGTGTTTGGTGATCGCATCCCGACCGTATTTGACAAGCTAAGCGCAGGCGGTGCAGGCAGTGTTGCCGGCGGTGGCGGTACTGGGCCACCAGGCCCGGAAGGGCCGCAAGGCCCAAAGGGTGATAAGGGGGATAAGGGAGATCGGGGCCCCAAAGGGGACAAAGGCGATAAAGGCGACCCTGGTGAAAAAGGGGAGAAAGGCGATAAAGGTCCTAAAGGTGATAAAGGAGACATGGGTCCTAAAGGGGACCAAGGAGAGCAAGGACCAAAGGGCGATAAAGGTGATAGTATTGAGTTTGCCTGGAATGGGACTCAACTAGGTGTTCGTGTAGAAGGGGAAACAAGCTACCAATATGTCAATCTTAAAGGTGATAAGGGCGACAAGGGTGATACTGGCCCGCCAGGTAGCGATGCTAGTGTAACAAAAACAAATGTGTTAGATGCTATAGGTTATACTCCTGTGAACAAGACTGGTGACAGTATGACAGGAAACTTATCAGTTGAGGCCACCACTTTTCCGGTAGTGGATATTACCCGTAACACAAGTAGCACAGGTGGAAATGTGTATGGTGGGGCTAGGATGGTAAGAAAGACCACCAATCCTGTCAATGGTGTGGGTATCGGCTTCTACTTTCAAGCCCCCAATTCAAATAAGGTTATGACCCATGCTGGAATGTTCGGGGGAGCATTGGGCACCATTGCCGCCGGAAGTGAGAAGGGTGAAATAGTCTTTGGCCCATCTTATGCAGGACAAGACCCTTATACCCGGCGTGATCTTGTAATTAGAGCAATATCAGCAAGCAAGGCCGAGGCGGAGTTAAACGGTAAGCTGAAAACAGATCAAACTGCCGCAGGGGATGCAAGTAATACGGTAGCCACCAAAAAATATGTTGATGACAGTAAGCCAACCAAACTTAGTCAACTGGAAAACGACATTGGCGCAGGGGCGGGGTTAAATATAGTGGTAAGTCCTACCGAGCCACCTCAATTAAACACAGGCGACTGGTGGTTTAAGGAGGTGTAACATGGCTGAAAAAAATATACTGATGCAACGAAAAAATGCTGATGGTACTTTTAACATCTACTACCCGCAGGTAAAGGCATGGGACACATGGCTACAAATGCCCGGCTATTACGTCACAACGTCCTTCGGTAGCACCACTACAACAGAGACAATTAAAAACTCCAGCACCCAGGCGGTATTTGCTACCAAGGTAACTACTTTTAACGCCAACGGCAGTATTACCGAAAAAATAACACCAGCAACGGGACAAGCAATCCAGATAGTAACCGTATTTAACACTGATGGCTCCATAACCCAGAACATAACCAACGTGTAGGAGGTGAGAATATGGAAAAAAGTTTTCCTTTTAACGCCGTTGAGGTGGATGGCGTACCCGACCGAATGTATAACGCCGAGGACTTTGCCCGGTACTTTGCACAGTTTATTAGCAATGGGGTGTACCCTAACCCGTCCAGCGGCTTACAAGTACAAGCGGATGGCAGTATGGTTGTAACCGTCCAGCCGGGTAGTGCCTACGCCACTGGCTATGGCTATGTATTGACCGATCCAATGCAAGTTAGTATTAATACGCCTGACGCAGCCCATAACCGCAAGGACAGCATAGTGGTGCGGTTAGATCTAACCGACAGGAGTATGAAACTACTATACCGACCCGGCACACCAGCCACCAATCCACAGGCACCAGCGGTTGTACGCACAGCGGATATATTTGATCTGCAGTTGGCTGTTGTGACTGTTAGGAGCAACACTACCAGTATACTGCCCGCTGATGTGCTGGATACACGGATGAATGGCAATGTATGTGGTATTGTGTCGGCTGTGGTGGATAGTGTGGATACTACTACGCTGTTTAATCAGTACGAAAATTACCTTAATCAAAAGATGGCCGAGTGGGATGCAACCAAGCAACAGCAAGAATCCGATTGGCAGGAAATGTTTGATAGTAACCTGACGGAAATTACAGCTTGGTATAACAGCGTCAAGACTGACATTACCTTGTTGCAAAGTTTTAGCTTTGATAATTTAGCTGAATTAAAAGGGTGTAGCAAGTCAACTGTATTTAACCCCAATGGCAGCATATCTGAAAACATCGTCAAAACCGTTGGCGGGGCTAAGGTGGCTGACCGGGTGACGGTGTTTAACCAGGACGGCAGTATTACCGTTACGACAACGGCTTACGAGGATGATGGGCAAACAGTGATGAAGGAAGCAACAGTAACGACGGAATTTAATCCTGATGGAAGCATTTCGGAGGTGGTTGTATGAGTATATGGGCAGCGATTAAAAAGGCAGTAAACAGCAACTTAGATACACCGCTGGACTCTTTAATCGGACAGCGGACGGACGCGGCTAATTCAAGCGGCAGTGTTCATGCAAAAATAAAGGACGTTAAAGCGACCGTAGGCGACCCAGGGGACAGTGCTAATGCTAATGGTACTGTACATGCAAAATTGCGAAATATAAAACAAGATATTGCGAATAAGAGTGTTGTAAAAAGCGTACAGAGAGGTTACTTTGATAAAAATATTTATCATGGCTCTAGTGAATATGAGCTCATTCCCATTTCGCCAGTGAATGTAGATAAATCTCTTATTGTTTTAGCAACAATGGCGTATGGGGACGCAGCAGGACGTACAGGAGACAGGGCAGCTGTGTCTGCTAATTTTGCATCTAGCAGTACTTTAAAATTGGTAAATATGGGTAATACCGAATACAGTGTCGGTGTTGAATGGCAAGTCATTGAGTTTTATTAGATGGGAGGGATGTATATGTCATATAGTTATGCACAGTTGAACAAGGATAATATTTGTATCGGTGTATCTACGTTATCGGGAAAGGTTGATTTCCCGCATATGATACCTATTGATAATAGTGACGGTGATTATATTTGGCGTAAATACGAGAAAGGTCAATGGTCTGAAGAAAAGTTTAAACCCGACATAGAGGGAGTGGAAGCACCCGAGGAATCTGTCGAAGATAAATTAGCCCGCCTAGAGGAGCAAAATCTAATCCTAATGGACGCCATTGCCACAATGTTTGAGGAAATACTTATACTGCGAGGTGAAGAGTAATGGTAGAACTATACGCCACCCTAGTTAGAGAAGGTCGCCGCACCATCGACCAAGTGCCCGCAAGATACCGGGCAGAAGTGCAGGCGTTACTAGATGCTTAGTTGGTTATTTAAAATATTAACAGGAGGGGTTAACGTGATAGATTTGTACATTGCATTGATAATCGCCGGGCGTAGGACAATAGACCAGGTACCTAGCAGGTACAGGGATGCAGTCATTGCAGACTTAGCAGCATTAGGATTAGACGAAAACGGGCAGCCACTCTAAATGGGTGGTTATTTTTATGCCCTGGGTGCCGCACTATGGTGCCTGGGTAGTTTTGTTGGAGGTGGCGGGATGGATGATGTAAAAGAAATGCTCCGTGACCATGAACGGAGGATTGTCATGCTAGAAAAAGCAGATGCAGAGTTTGCCATTAGGCTGGAAAATCTGATTGAAAAGCTGGAAAATTTGACCGGCTGGATCAAAGCTCTTGTGGTGACTGTAGTGTCAACTGGTATAGGCTTTTTTATTTGGTACATTCAGAGCTTGCCTAGGTGATGGTGATGTAATATGCAGTTTTCTAAGGTAATCGTAACAGCGGTAGTGATACTCAACGTGGTGTTTACTGCCGCTGTTTTATATGCGTTTTTGCAAGTGGGATCCGAACCAACAGCACTTATCGCGGCCTGGTTTGCATTTACGACCGGTGAGCTTTTCATGTTGGCCAATATCAAAAAAAGGAAGTTGTTTTTTGAAAGGAGAGAAAAACCTAATGTTGAAGATGGGCAGTAAAGGAGTAAAGGTTACTGAGCTGCAAAGTGACTTAGCCAAGGCAGGTTTTAACCCTGGTGCGGCAGATGGGATATTTGGGCCAGCAACCGATAGAGCAGTTAAAGCATTTCAGCAGGCAAATGGCTTGGTGGTAGATGGCATTGTTGGGCCAGCTACACAGGCCAAGCTAACGGAGAGGGTTAATGTTAAACCTCGCCAAGCACAAAATAAACAACTGAGTAAAAACTTTAACGAGCGTGAATTTGCTTGCCGGCACTGTGGACAGATCCACATCGAGCCTGAGTTAATTAATAAACTGCAGGCGTTGCGGGATGCCCTTAGCAAACCGATAACCGTTACCTCTGGGTACCGGTGTCCTACTCATAACAAAAACGTCGGCGGTGCTAGTCAGTCCCGTCACATGCAAGGACAAGCTGCTGATATTGTGGTGCCGGGCGTTAGTCCCGCACAGGTAGCACGGGCGGCGGAGCGGGTAGGCTTTGGCGGCATAGGTATCTATGCGAAACAAGGATTTACGCACGTTGACATCGGACCGCGCAGGCGTTGGAATGGTTAGGAGGGGTATCATGCAGAGAGATATTGTAACACGGCTCAAAAGCCGCAAGTTTTTATCTGCAGCTTTTTATACTTGTTTTGTGTTAGCTAGCGAAGTATTTAATTTGCCGATCAGTTATGAGGCATACGCCGCCATTGGCGGTGTGCTGGGATTGTATATCCTTGGGGAGGCGTACACCGATGGACAACACAAAAATTAAGCCCGATCATTCTACTACCTCCTTTTAATTTTGCAGTGGCCGGGGGTTGTGATCTGCCCCCGGCCTGCGACCGCCTTAGATAAGGTTGTTTTGGCAGTCGCGGTTGTAGTTTGCGAGGGAACAAGTAGAGCAGTCACCGTTGTTTTGAGTGCAATATGGTTTCCTTGCCTCGCCAAACAACTCTGCTGCTAAATCTCTACCTTCTTCAACCCCTATTTTTATGGGTTTTTGTGGGGCGTAAGTACTACTTATTTTATCACCTGGTGCAACAAGCTCTACTACCCCGTATGGGCTATCTACTACATTGTAGCCATCCAAAAATACAAGGCAGTTTCTTTTTGTTCCGGCAAATACAACTTCTCGACAACTTCCCACTATTTGGTATTCCGTGCTTGTATTGACATAATACTTTGTTATTTTCATTTCATTACCTCCTTAGTTTTTAACCTCTGTCCTCCCAGCCTCCCCTTATGCCCTGCCGGGGCCTTCGCCCTCGTTGCGCCGGGTGGCTGCTCTTATTTAGTTGTGTTTGTCGTTCCCTTTGTTGTTAATACTATTATAGCATATAGATTATATAATGTCAACACTATATAACAAATTAGTTTAAAGTTTTTTCGTATAAATTTATAAGCGGCACTCCTAGATAGTCGGCCACCCGGACTAGGGACTCCAGTGTGGTGCTATTGAGGGTCTCCCGGTTGACCAGGCTGTGCATTGTAGGGTAGTGGATGTCTAGGTCTGTGGCTATTTTGTTTACGCTGATGCCTTGGTCAGACAACAAGTCTTTGATTTTATTTTTAAGTAGCATCTTCACACCTC
>NZ_JONT01000036.1 GCF_000711975.1 Desulfofalx alkaliphila DSM 12257
TGGTCGATAATTGGTTTGACAGGATCCATTACCCTAGCTTTTCTTTGCTTAATATGACCCACCGTAGGGTTCCAATCTTCCTTTTCTACATATTTCTTTGCCGTTCGGGGGTCCACACCTAGTTGTCTTGCAATTTCCGCATATGATAATCCTTTTGTATTAGCTAAAAACCTGATATAATCTATTTCAGCCACTTTCAACATCTCCTAAAACCTCCTGTACACGTTGTCCGCATACAGAAGTGTATTTGAGTTTTGGGGATGTTGGCAAGTGGTTTTTTACTTTCATTTACTAACCATATAACCTACATAAATTAGCTGCCAAAAACTACATTTCTATTGTGCCATAAACAGGTCGGGGCTCATAACTATGTTCTCTGAATACAATGGTAAAACCATAGACATATAAAATTTTATTTTATCTATTGATGCAACATTTAATTGCTCAAATAATCTTTGATAAATAGGTCTTTCTGATTCTAGACAACTTAAGAGAATATAGGATTGGGTTGATTCTGGGAATACTGTTATAGCAAGGCGGTGCATCATACCTTTTACTGTATGCCTAATTTTTTTTCCATTCAAATCATAATCTGGAGCAATATATGCATAGTTTGCAAACTTAATTTTTTCTGGAATTTTAATAACATAGGTTGCTACACCATTATAAGTACCAGACATTATTTCTTTATCAAAATGAGATTTAATTGGTTCAAACTCTCGCATTTTTAACTGTAGCATCCTGTACATTCCTACCATCATTGGTGACTTGAATGCAACTGGGTTCTTCTTAAAACACGCTTTGTAAATATCCATTGCTGTATGTTGCTTATAGTATTCAAAAATGAATGCTTTGTAGGCATATATAAACTTCATTTCTTCATTTAAATCATCAAAATCTGGTGCACCCTTTTCGATAGCAGTAAAAACAATATTATCGTGCAAATCACAGAAACAAGTTTCAGTAGTTGCATCATTAGCACTGGTTCTACTCATTTGAACAATAATAGCTGGCTCTCCTTTTTCCATCGGAATAAATAAAGGCTTTTTCTTTGTGTTCATCGTATATACATGACGCTCTTTTCCTGCAAGCATAGAAATAATTTTATTATTTTGCAAGGCATGTGCTTCTTTTATTTTACCTTTACAATGGGCTTTGTTTGGATGCATACAGCATTTTTTCATTGATTTTCTCATCATCTCCATGACTTGAACTTCTGGTGGTTTCTTCGATGTTTGTGGCACTTCCACCACCTTGTTTTTACAACAATCTCGATATTTATCATCACTACCACATGGACAAAGCTCATTACCTAAAATTTTTATATATTTCAAAGGGTTCATTTTTCACCATTTCCTATATTGTTCTTATTAATATTGTTTTCTATCTTTTGGTGCTATCTATCATTCATACCTATAACATAGGTTGTATAAATTGAATCAATGCAGTTACTGCCACAGCAAATTCTGCAGTGTTTTTTAAACCTTTTAATCCTAAAATTGCAGTTTTAAGGAATGATTTTCTTGGATTTGCCGACTTAATTTCCTCTTTAATAACATCTATACTGCTAACAAGTGTCTCGAAATCTTCCTCTGAAATTCCCTGGGCATTCTTTTCAACTTCATCTATCAATTGAATTAATTTATCATAGTCAATTGTGTTAATTGTATTGGTTGCATTAATTACAGAATTATCACTTGCTATATTAACTTGTCCGCTCTCAACTGTTATAGAATATGTTACCCTTTCATCCACTCCCATATCTATTCCGATTTTGGTAAGAAAACGTTCAATATGCCTAATCAAAACCATTACTACCCTATCATTAAACCCTTTAACCTTATCCTGAAAGCTTCTAGAATTCGAATATCCAAAGGCGACACCTCGGTGAATGGGAATATCATTTTCTACTATATAATTAAGAATAGCAAAAACATTACGTATTTCTTCTTCATCGAGAGATCCTAAAGAAAATATTACTCTACCATATGATCCTGAAATTTCCTTAAATTCATTTTCTAAATCTTGATCACACTCTCCACATTCTTTTATATACTCATAAATTAATTTATTATTTTTTATAAATTCAATAAATTTTAATAAAGCTATATTGTAATCTTCAAAGTTGGCTTGCATTAATCGATTAGAAATACTGTTAAAATCATATAATATTTTTCTCAATTCCGCTCTATTCAACTTCATAATTTTTCACCCCACAAAATGGACAGTAGCATCCAGTTATTTTTAGCATTGGTTTAACTTTTGCTGTACGATTGCAGCAAGGAAATATTGTAATCTCTAAGGCTTCGATACCAGACCGTATAGGGTTTTCTGGTTCATGCTTAGGCTTTTTTCCAGCTTTAAAGGTTACAGGACCTTTTTTCAACTTTCTTTCCATCTTTTTAAATTCATCATGGATCACATCCATTGCTTTATTTTTTGCCATTGTCAAAGCCAACTCAAGTACATCTTCTGTGATATAGCTTTCACTAGTTAATCCACAACTAGGACAATATATTGCCAACACCTTGTCATCTTCAAAATCTGTAGGTGTTGTTTTAAAAAAAGTTCCACAATGGGAACATTTTAGAAGGCTATATCCAGAATCATCTGTTGGTATTGAAATCTCTATGCTAAACTCATTGCCCATCAGTTTTCCCCCATTTCTATATCATTCAATTACTGCACACCCCTTATTCCTTTGCACACCCCTAAGCGCAGTAACTTTTAGGGTAATTAAATTGTATCAATTTCTGTAAGATTATATCAATATATATGGTCTTTATTCTCCCTGAATAGCTCTTTTGCAAAATCCGTAGAACTTCTAAATTATCTCCTTCAATAAAGAAATTTTTTGTTTGATCCTCATTTTCACCTTGACCTTCACATATCTTCAGAGTCCCTGTTGGTGGGGAGAAAGCGAGTTTTCTTGCATCTTTTTTTCCTACCCATTGCAAACCATAGTACTCTTCTCTGCTATCTTCTAAAATCTCATTATTTACACTCGATATCAATTCTCTAAACACTTCTAAATTAAATTTTCCTTCAGTAAAACTTTCTGGAAACAGCTCCTTCAACCTTTCAATTTTATCCTCATCTATACGTTCTGGCCTTTTCAATTCTTCTATTGGCATTCCTTACACCTCTTCTTCTAAATTTGCTTCCATTATTTCCATCCTTGCATACTCCGTTCCATAGTCATCATAGAAGGTTAAAAAATTGTTTTTACCTTGGCTGGATGAAAAAGCATATTCTTTATATGATTCGCATGAAAAACGGACATCACAGTTTCGGCAAACATGTACCGCAAAGGTTTTGTTATCTCGGACTTTAGAATTCAATTTCTCAACTGGTGGCGGGTTGAATTGAAACCCTTCAATCATATCAACCACCTCACCAAATGCTTCTAAATGGGCTTTTACTTGCTCAGCTTCTAATTGAATAGGAACTTCAGGATTCCATTCGGAAATAGCATCTTCTAAAATTTGTGGATTGTTTGCTTGAGTTGCCCGTTGTTTTGCCTTACTTAATTCATCCGTTTCCCCAATGGCAATTATGGATGCGCCGTCCAAATGTTGTCCCCGTACAGACTGCCAAATATGGGCATATATATTTAGCTGTCCTTCGTAATCTTTTTTATTGCATCTTACAAAATTAACATCATGGGTTTTAATATCATACATGACAGTCCTGTCACCCTCTTTTACAACATCCACTACACCTTGAATCGTATAAAATTTTCCCTTTGGCGTTTTTTGCTGTGGAAGAGTGAGTCGAACTTCTGTATCGGAAACATTCTCAGCAAGCTTTCTAAGTTTTTTCCAATATTGTTTCACTTGCTCTAAAGCCACCTTTTTGACATGAGGGGACAATGAGTGCCCCCCTTCTAATCTCAATAGTTCATAATTCTCTTCAAAGGCTTCCTCAATAAATTTTAACATTTCTTCATTATTCACTTTTATCACCTCTTAAAGAAATGATCTGGTTATGAATATCTTCAATTGTTTGGTGAACCAAAGAGCCAAACAGCATGGTTTGCGAACGAGAAGGAACAAATCCGTATTTTTTAAACACCATATAATTCCTTGGGCATTTTATATACATCAAATAATCACTTGTGTATGAGTAAACCTTTGAAATTTCATTTTCTTTCACTACTACGTTTGGCATGTCCGATATTACTACGCTTGGTATTTGGGGGTATTTCATTTCCTCCAGTAATTGCTTGAATGCTGGTTCAACTTTTTGTCCTCGTTCCCTTAAATTACTAATAATTAGCATCTCTTCTGCTCGTGATAATGCAACATAGAATAATCTCATTGTATCAAATTCGGGAATACGTTCTAATGGTTCGTTATCACCATCAATTAAAGGTCGTATAATCTCCTCTTCTCTCGGAACATTCTGATTCTTCTTCCCAGGATTTCCAATGACAACATACGGAAATTCCAAGCCTTTAGATTGGTGGATTGTTAAAAACGGGACCCGACCTTTTGGAAAAGGTGTTTCATCATTTTCTACTTCGGTTTCTCCAATTCTAAAGAGACCGTAGACATATCGACCAAAGAAATCATTAGCAAAACGGCCCTCAAGCAATCTTGCACCAGTAATGACGGAGGTGGCGGATTGCTCCATATACCTTGATAAATACTTTGAAATCATGGATAAATTGCAAATAGGTCCTTCATCTACTCCATCTTCCGCAAGTTTGAACATTTGCGAAAAATATGGGAACCCACACAAGCGATAAAATAGGTCCAAAACATTCCAGTCCACGGATGTTGCACGATTAAGAATGTATTGTAAGCGGAAAGGTTTTCCTTCTTTATTACTTTGCTCAATGATTTCATCTAATCTTTTTGAACCTAATCCCCTGATTGTTTGTTGAGATATAAGCGGTGTTTTTGATAATATTCTTTTATGTGTTAGGGGAACATAATTATCCTTTAAGGACCAGTTATTGTCATTAACCGTTTTTAATAGTCGGATATAATCCTCTTTACACCTTTTTAGCTCCTCTATTTTTACTGTAACAAACTGTTCCAGCCTTTCATCCTTCTGCATCAATTCTCTTGCTATATCTTCTATAACGTCCAACCAATCATGATAGTCTTTATATACACCTGAATAGTCTTGTCTTGCAGGTTTGCCAAATACCTTTGTAAAAATACCGAACATAGCTTTGGCCTCTTCTACTTCTAAGAATCGCCCTGCCCTTGGAGCATATACTGGAATTCCTTCCTCTTCCAAAGCCCTCTTCATTCGTTTTACATGTCGATTGTTTTTTAACGCTGGAAATAAAAAAGCAATTTGATTCAAATCCTCAATTTTTTTTTCGTCGATTAACGTTCTAACAAATTGGGCTATCTCCTTCGCTATATCTTTAGATTTTGAAGGGGTTGTTGTAATTACAGAAATATCCTTATCTTGTTTAAATGCTTGAATATCCTTATCTTGTAATCGGTAATATCCATCACCATTTTCTCTTTCCCAGCCAATCTTCTCAATGAAATTTGTATAGGTTAAAACAATTTGTTTTTTTGAGCGATAATTTATGTTTAATTTGATCTCCTTTGGGGATGTTTGTAAATACAATAGACTCCTTTTTGGAAACTGAACAAAGTTCTCAACAGTTGCCCCTCGGAAACGATACAGCGCTTGGTCATCATCACCAACCACGCATAGGTTCTTTCTTCCCTTTGCTAATCGAAAAAATAGTTGTTCCTGAACTCGATTCGTATCCTGAAATTCATCAATTACAACATGTTCAAATTCATTTATAACATGCTCACTTTCAAGCAACTGATGTAATGCCCTTTGCTGAAGAAGTGAAAAGTCTACAATATTATTAGAATGGAGTCTTTTCTTATACCATTCATATAACTTTGCAATTTGAAGTAGTGTTTCATCTTTATTCTTAATTGCATAATTTTTAATTATTTCAACAGGAAGGTTTTCTTCCGAGAATCTATTAAATATTGAAATGATTGATAATGCTGTATCATGGCGCGATTTCGAACGTTTCCCAAAGTATTGCTTCATATCCGAACGCCATTCATCCTCTTTTACATGAAGTAATTCTTCTGTCAGTTTCCAAAATAAACTTGAGTTTATAAAATAGTATTGATCCAGTTCGTCTAAAAGAAAAGGGGGGGTAACTCTGGAGCGATTCTTGGTAAATCGCCTATCAGCGATTATTCTTTGACAAAGTGAATGAACCGTTCCAACATACATTCCTGATAAATCATAAGGGGTGCCTGTAAGATTAGTCACTGTTCCTAAAATCGTTTGTAATCCGTCCTTCAATTGCCTTGCACCCTTTTCTGTAAATGTTGATAGATAGATTCTTTCTGGCAGTACATTTTTATAAACTATTGCATTTACCGTCCTCCATAATAGAACCCTCGTTTTCCCTGATCCTGGCCCCGCCATTAGGAAAAGAGGTCCATCCAATGATAAAATAGCCTCTCTTTGGCCTTCATTTGGTTTAAATCCATGTATTTCAAACAATTGTTCTAATGTCACATTACCATTTTTACCCAATCTTCTCCCCCCACATAGAAAAAATCTATAATACACTATGTGCTTTATATATAAATATAATTTTTAAACCCATGCCACCATGTTCCCAAAAATAAAGTTCCGAATCAGCTCAAACTTAAAAATTAATCCTATCCTGTCGCTTTCTCTGCACTTTTGCTGTTATTCTTGTACCTTAATCCTGCCTTTTCCCCTTCACCTGTTATATCCCCTGTATTATCACACATTTCAGGAACCTCCACTATTTCCTTCAATTTTAATCATGTAAATCTCTTGCAGTCCTTTTGTATATACTAAAATTAAAACAAACTCCACCTAAACCCCATTTCCCTCCCTTCCAAGAGTTTTACACGGTTTTCTTCAACAGTAGACACACCCCGTCTACGTATCGTTAAGAGTAGAAGTAGTCTGTTGGGGAGTTGATAACAAAAGCAGTCCTAATAAAATTAAGGCTGCTTTTGTCAAATATCAATTTTCATACCATCCTAAAAACAACTTATTGTATGTCCAAGCATTATATTTACCCAAGAAAGACAAATATATCTTTAAGCCTTTTCTTTTATATTAATCATTAACTTTTTTGCCTTCCCAGTCCCATCTTCCATCTTTATTTGGATTATAAGGCCTATATTTGCCTTTCCCAATCCTATAATAGAGATCTCTTTGACCACTTGGGTAATGTCGCCTGGATGTGTGATTGACACAGTCTTGAATTATTTGACACCTTACTGTGCTTTGATTTATATCAGGATATTGCTTTACTAACTCACGAATTACTTCAGAGGGGGTAAAAGTTATATTATCTTTCCCTTGAGTTAATTTTTCGATAGCATCGCTAATTACGGTCTTTACTCTAACAGGCTCTTTCCATCTAACCCCTACATCGTTTTGATTTTCTGCTGAACCATAACCGACTACTCTACTCGTACTTACTATAAAGTCATCCTGTTGAGTCCTAAGTATTTCATATTCTATACAATTTATATCTACCCCGTAGACCTCTCTCAAATAAATACATACTTGTCTAATAGTAGGGCTAATTTCTTCAGCTACAATAAATAATCTCTGTTTCGTATTAAACCGCACAGATATTGGTTCATCATTGTCTGGCATATAAACTTCTGCAAAAATCTCCTGTAAATCCTTATTATTAAAGGCCTTATTATTTTTGTAATAATCTTTAGCAATTACGTTTAAACTCTCATAGTTGAGAGAGGCACCCCATGCCGAATATTCGAGAATCTGAGCAACTACTTCTCTCGGTGTCTTTCCTTTTTTTAGCTCTACAGGGATTAAGTTGCCAGAGGAATCAAGGCCCATTAAGTCTGGATATTTATCGGTCTCACCAACATAAGCGGAAACCTACCTTCCTATCCAAAGAACTGTACTTTCTTCCTCATCAAGTAAAACAGAAGGTCTATTTTCAAGCCAATTCTCAAAGTCTTTTTCATAGCCTATGGAATCAGTCTCTACCTTTTCCAAAATACCCAATTCTATTTGACCCTTCTCATATTTTAATTTGTATAATCCCATCACTATTTCCCTCAAAGCACTTTGCTACTACTGTATTGTAGTGGCATGTTTTTTAACTTGAGTTCCTAAAATAATTTTGCCCACAACTTTTTTGGCATTGATGACTAAAGCACGATTAGTGCATATGTAAATAATAAAGCTGACGTTAAAAATGTAGCTGTTATTAGTATTTTTACTTTTTTGATTTTATTATTGAATTCTATTGTTTTGGTATTTATTAAATCCTGAATTCGATTAAACTCGTTACCTAAAAGAAGCTCAATGTTATTGTATAGTCTTGAGCCATTCTCAGTTTTCTGGACACCATTGCGTGTACGTAGCTTAGATTTTCTTTCATTTGCTAGCTAGTTCATTTTAAGCCGCCATAGCGGCCAGTTGATGCTTGTATTTCAGCGGGCTAATCCACCCTAATGCGGCATGTCGTCTTTGCCTATTGTAGTAGATCTCAATGTACTCGAAAATCGTTTGTTTAGCGTCTCTTCTGGTTCTAAAATGCAGGAAGTTAGTACATTCACACTTTAAGCAGCTGAAGAAGTTCTCTGCTGGTGCATTATCATAGGGATTGCCCTTGCGACTCATGCTTTGACGGATTTGGTGCTCTTCAAGTAGAGCTCGAAAAGCT